>CAMASM010000044.1 GCA_945860985.1 Candidatus Finniella inopinata | reverse complement strand
GAGGACTTCGATTGCCAAAGCTTCGCTATTTTCACTCTTTCCTCATAAGATAAGTGGTGATATTTTTCCAAATGCAACTCCATTTTTTTGTTTGTATTTCAACTAACATCTTATGGTGTTGCACTTCATTTTAGAACAGGCGGACCGTTCTTAAATATCAATATATCTCAATATAGATTAAAAAATGATTAAATTGCGCATGTTAAAATTTGCACGTCACGTTGTATAACAACTTGAACAATTATGGCCTTATTTCTACTTTGGCACCAACTGGGGTTAGCTTATAAACCTCATCTATTTCGGCATCAGTAACTGCAACGCAACCAAGGGTCCAGTCTTTAAGCACATGTGTTTTACCAAGCCAACTAAATGATTTTCCCAAACCATGAATCATAATAAAATCCCCTGGTGAAATCCCAAGTTTGCGCGCATTGGCTTGATCTTTTTTATTAGGGTAAGAAACTTTAAGGGCTTTGTGAAACTGCCCACCGGCATTTTTATAGGAAATTGAATAAATGCCTTCGGGGGTTTTACCATCCCCTTCTTGTTGTTTGTGGCCAAGTGGCTCAAACCCCAAGGCAACTTTATAGGTTTTGATAACTTTACCTTTATACAAAAGACTCATTTTTCGCTTTGCTTTTTCAATTAAAATCAAATCGATTATTGATGCTTTATTATCATTAGATTGAGCCCCAGGCTTGTTAGCAGAATCTACCGAAAAATTTAGGGACACCAAACAAATTATTAAGGTAAATAGTTTTAAAATCATTTTAGTCATAATTGGCATATTTTTATTTGATTAATAGCAATTATTTTGTCTCGCAGCAATGTATTGTTTATGGCTTCAAAATGTCACCACACCACCTATACTTAACTGATTATTAATAAAATACAGTCATAATAAAATAAATACCTTAGATTAATGATTTTTATGCAAAAAAAACACTTAATCAAAGTATTGGTTATAAGTATAGCATTAGTAATACCTGCCATAGCTATGAACCCAGACAGAATCACCGAACCATGGATAGCACCAACAATACAAGACTTACATGGCCCTGTAGTAACTGAATGGGTAGACCAATTCGCTGCTGTAAACCAATACTTTATTAACTTAGAACTAGTGTCTGCCACAGACCAAGGACTCCAAGACGTAGTTGATGAGTTACTTGGGCGCCCTGATGGACAATTGAAGCCCGATCAAATCGGCATTAATGCAGCTTTAGGAAGAGCGGCTACTAATGGTCAACTATCTATAGCTGGATTTTTACTTAGCCATCCACAATTAAGACCTGATCAAAGAGGCCTCAATTTGGCCCTAAGATCTGCTGCCGATGCTGGCAACCAAAACATAGTTGAGCTTTTTCTTAACACACCCTGTGGAGATTTAAGACCTAGTAGAAGATGTATATCTAGGACAGAAAGAGTACGCCGCTCTCTATATCTTGCACCAGCAGAAGGACCGCACCAACTTCCACGAATAGCAAGAACACTTCTAGCAACTATTTATGAACATGGTGGCCGTGGCATGACCCATGAAATTCATGATTATTCTGGAACCCTAGTTATTCCTACTTCGACACCAGAGGATGGTGACAGAGCTAGCACCACTGGAGAAGCAAGAACAGATTTTGCCCCTATAAGCGCCACTTTATATGATGCGGTATTGGAAAATATAAGAAAACGCACATGTGACCAAGTTTTAACTGATTGGAAAAACTCAAAACTTATTATAGATAAAGGAATCGAAGAACACATAAAAATTGAACAGCAAACCCAAGCCAAAGAAGCAATGGGCAGACTAACTGCAACTGACCAACCACTATTACAATTGGTCATTAGCTTTATTTTAAAGGTTCACCCCAGTAGTTTGCAGCAATGGATTAAAGGATTCATAGAAGAGTCAATCACCGCTTATATAGACAGCACTAGTGGTACAAGTTGCACTAAAGGAATTAAAGAACGTATAGCCACTGGCTTAAGAGGAATTGACCATGAACTTGATGGGTTATTTGCACAGCCTGAAGGAAGATTACTATTTGGAAATTGGTTAAAAACATGGAATTTAAGCGATGTTAAGGATGGAACCAAACCAGAATTAGCACGACAATTAATTGGTAAAGGTGTAACAGCCGAATCAAGCCCTGAAGATGCCGCCAAAGCGTTTAGGGAAATTGCCAATGAGGAATTAAAAGAGCAAGGCTTAACCAGTAATGCAGATTCAAAAGCAGAAATAGAAATTTATGCAGAATCAATGGTTGAAGTAAATTATGACATAATGCTTAAACCATTTGTAGAAGCAGAGTTGACCAAGACAGGAATCTAAAATCCTATAAGCCAAGACCTAAAACAATTAAAAACTCTTTTGTGAAAATCCAAGTGGATTGTCTCTCGGGGGGGGCCTTTTACCACCCTCATATTCACATCTTATATTTAACCAGTTATTAATATTATTTGGATAAAATAACTTGTAGTGTCTTAATTTGGTAGTTTTTATGCGAACCAGATATTTAATTAAAACATTAGCGCTAGGTACCGCATTTTTAATATCACTTATGTCCATGGACCCAGGGCAATCTGGAGCAGATTTAGCAGCTGAAATTTTAGCAGCATCCCCTATGGAAAAACCTAAGCCTGCCGCTTATACGCCAACTAAAGAAGAGTTCGATGAGATAGAAAGTTTTCGAAAAGACCCAACTATTATTTGGCAATTAGCCAGCAAAGACATGAATAATCAAAGACCTAAAAAAAGAGCTAGAATAAAGGGTATCCAAAATATTATTCTGAAATTAGAAATTGCTGCTGCAAACGGTAAGCAAGCTCTGGTTGAATTTTTGTTTAACCAAACTGAAGAAAAACAAGCCCTTATGCAAGGCATCATTAACTTGACCATAAAAAGTGCTGCTATTAATGGTCAACTGGACATGGTTGAATTTTTACTTAATCGAGACCTAAAACCCACTCAAAAAGGTATTAATAGGACATTACAATTTGCAGCTAGGAATAGTCATCAGGACATGGTGGAGTTTTTACTTAATCGTCCCGATGGACAACTTAGACCAAACGAAGATGCTATTATTAGTGCTTATCGTGAAGCTCTCGCAAACGGTCACGCTAGAATAACCAACTTACTTCACCCGCTTTTACCTGCGGAAGAAATACTTTACATACATTTGGATGATCTCTTCCAAAATTTTGGGCATTACCCTATGAGACGCAGTCTTGCTGTTGAAATTCATGATTACGCTAACACTCTAGTTGAAATTTTGCCATCTACCAAAACAGCGATAGCAGGTTTTGCACCAGTAAACCCTACCCTATATGATGCAGCCTTAAAAAATATAACAGTACGCATGCAAGACCAACCACTAATAGATTTCGAAGAGGCACAACTCATTATTAACAAGGGGATTGAAGAACACATAGCATCTGAACAGCAAGAACAAGCAACAGAAGCAGTAGCTAAAATGGTGGGTGCAAAGGATCAACAAGTATTGCAGTTAGTGATTAGTTTTATTCATAAATTTTATCCTGATAATTTACAGCTATGGGTTAAAGGATTTATAGAAGAATCTATTGTTGCCTACATTAACAGCATTAATAAAATAAGCTGTAGCAAGGGAGTTAAAGAGCGTTCCATTACTGATTTAAGGGGGATTGACTCTGAACTTGATAGCATATTTGCACCAGCTGAAGGAAAATTACTATTTGTAAATTGGTTAAAAACATGGAATTTAAGCGATGTTAAAGACGAAATTAAACACGAATTAGCCCAACAGTTAATTAGCAAAAGTATAAATGGTGAATCTAGCGCTGAAGATGTTGCAAAAGTTTTTGGGGAAGTTGCGAATGAGGAATTACAAAAACAAGGCTTAAGCAATAGTAATGAGTCAAAAGCAGAGATAGATGCTTACGCCGAGTTCATGGTTGAAGCAAATTACGACGAAATGCTTAAACCATTTGTGATAGAAGCATTGGCAAAGAATGGCGTGTAGAATACTTGTAGCAAGCACAATATTTCTTATTAAATTAAAAAATAGACTAGTAATTTTTAGCTTACTAGGTTAGCATCTCGACGACCATTGAAACCTTTTAATTTTAATCAAAGAAGAGTACATATATGAAAATTACCGTTATTGTTGCTGCAATAGCATTTTTTGCAAATCTATTTGCATCTGTAGAAGCTGAGCCAGGTCAACCTACAGCGACAAGGGTGCAACTTAACGTAAAAAATGAATCACCGGATCGCTTATTAGGTATGCTAGAAATTAAAATTATCAAGGGAATAAGAGATGTTTTCAAAGGTCAATTTCATATTAACGTAGGTGTAAATGCTCAAAAAATAATACCATTAGATATAGATTTTTCTGACTTTCTTGGTGATAACTGTGCAGCCACACCGAACTTAATAGCAAGATTTACCAGCGATGCTGATGAAGGTTATCAAGTAAAAGGTGACCCAGTAGCATATTGTACTCCCATAACGAAGAACTTTAATGTCATAAATGTTTCGGCAGAACCTCCACTAAGTTTTTATTACAGAATGTCTATGTCTGTTTTACTTTCGTAATGATAATAATGCTTCTCAGAGCACCATAATTAATTATAATTACTAAGAAAATGATGGTTTTATGACATTATTTTCTTATTTTTCCCACCTCAACCCCTAACTCTTTCAATTCATGCCAGGGGAAAGCCGGACCAGGGTCTATTTTTCGCCCTGGAGCAATGTCCTCATGGCCAATAATGCGTTTGGGATCTATTGAAAATTTTCCTATTAAATAGCGCAGCAATTGTTTTAAAGCCATAATCTGCGGCTTGGCAAACTCGGGCCACACTCCAGTTACAGCATAACCTGCATGATAACCACCGTTTTGTAATTCAATACCTATGGAAAAGTGGTTCACATTATCGCGCCCTAGCCAATTACTAGGACCTGCATGCCAGGCACGTTTTTCATCAGCTACCAATCTGTAGATTGTACCATCTTCATCAATCACATAATGGCTGCTCACTTCGCGTTTTGGATCAGTCAAAATGTCTAAGGTTTCTTCTATAGTTGCCACATCTGTATAATGCAACACTATGCAGTCAACCTCGTATCCAGTTGGACGATCATTAAAATTAACTGATGGATATTCAATAACCTTCATATTAAAATTCCCCATTGTTTTTTTTTCAAATTACGCCAAAATGGCATCTGTTATCTAATCTAGGAATAATTCATGGAGATCGTCAAATTTTTATGGTCATTAATTATTAACCTTGACCTTATCGTCATTGCCATTTTGGTATTTGGCACGCTGAAACTATGTTTTTGTTGTAAAACCGGTTCAAAGCCAAGAGTTATGATAGTTTCGGCACTACTATTTATTTTCATGCTAGGTGATTGGGCCTTTAGCGGACGTGATATTTTAAGACGCCTAGAAGCCCATTACCCTGTCATTGAGGCGCCTGAAGACATTCACGGCATTGTGATTACTGGTGGTTCTTTATGTTTGTTTGAAACAGATGTTAAAGGTACAGCAGTCTACCACAAAACCGCCGGGCGTTTGATTGAAGCCTTAAAAGTGGTTCATGCAAAACCACATGCTCCAATTATCTTTGCTGGTTCACAAATGGAAAGCGAAGAGTTTTTAAAACTAGCTCATGACTTAGGCATAAAAAGTGATCGCATAAAAGTTGTTAGTGATGAAAAAATTCATTCCTTAGAAGCAGCTGCTGCAGAAGCCGCAAACATTGCGGGTGATGAAAAATCTAAAAAATGGTTATTGATTACCTCAGCATTTTTAATGCCACGCACCATGACTGTTTTTAAAGCAAACGGCTGGGAGCTTACCGCTTTTCCAGTTGATTTTCACACCATTGGCCACAGCTTCGATAAAAAACATCCGGGCTTTCTCACAAGACTTGCCGCAAGCTTTCAAGATCGTCTAGGCTTAGTAGCATGGAATATTGCATGGCGCGAAATCGCAGGACTTAGTAATCTATATTTGAGCGGTAAAACCAAAACTTTCTTGCCAGTAGTAAATGCAGCAAAAACATAAAGGTTTACTGTGGATATTAATTTGGTGCTTAACCTTTACTTGTGGGGTTAGCACCTCAAAATTCTTATGCAACTCCACCAGTAATTTTGGATTGTTTTGCGTACGCTACCTTTGTGGCGTTCTGATTTTTATGCCATTTTTTATAAAAGAGATTCCAAAAAGCACTAAACCACAATCACCCCTTTGGCAGCACTTAACAAGGGCTGCTTGTATTGGCGCATCAAGTCTATTAACCTACCAAACTTACCGTAACCTACCCTTAGCCGTAGCCACGAGCATTGGCTTTACTGGTCCATTACTGGCTGCTTCATTTGGTATTTTATTACTTAAAGAAAAGCCCACTAGTGCGAAAATTATGGCACTAACATTAGGATATATGGGGGTATTGTTTATTGTGCAGCCAACCTATACTCCTTTAAGTCTTTATGTTTTCACAGGACTTGGATCATGCATATTAGCTGGAGTTGCCAATACTCTAGCCCGCAAACTTAGCCAAAAAGATTCAGCTATGACTATTATGTCAACATCAACACTTACGCTTGGCGCTATAGCACTTTGTGGCTTTTTCTTTTTAGATGAAGTGATCAATCAACATGACTTAATATTGTTATTACTGATTGGCATGTTTGGGTCATTCTCGCAATTTGCTTATATAAATGCTGTAAGCCACGCGGAAGTTAGCTTTGTTGCACCATTTGAATATACCCGCTTGCTAATTGCGGTGCCCCTTGGTTATTTCATGTTTGCTGAAGTTATTAACTATGGGCAAGTGTTCGGTATGGCATTAATTGTTGTCGGTAGCTTATATCTTTCAAGGAAAGAGTAAAAATAATCGCATTTTTCAATTGGTAATTTGCAAAGCACTATAAGATACTTATTAAAATCAATATTTTAATAATGATGATAGTGCTCATGTTACATAGATTTTTTTATAAAACATTCTTCGTTCTCTTTTTCGTGGCAATGCCATCTTTCGCAGCTACAGCAGATCCTGTTGCCGAATCGAATGCTCACATAACTGAGGTTTACCCAATAGGGGAATACTCTAGATTTTTAGAAGAAGCAAAGACTAGCGGCGTTCATGAGTTGTACGTGGATGGATATTCAGTGCCTGTTGTACTGCGTCCTGACGCATCAATTTCGCGCATATTTGTGAGACGTTCTTTTGAAGATTACGCAAGACAATGTGCAGAAACAGGAGTGCCAACACGCTTAGTTGTTGCTTGTGGACGGCTAGGACATCCTGCAGATCCTATGGCTAGTTGTCCAGGACATAGTGAAGCTTACTTCACAGTTAATACATCAGCTACTATGGAACCTGACCTTTTAGGCGATGTATTTCATATGCCAGAACAAGCATTCAGGCCTCGAAGCTGGGATTTTATTACATTTGAAGGCTTATCGTGCTTCTTCGATAGTTATAGCGATGAACGTTTACGCATGATTGCCAATAGCTTGCGTCCAGGTGGAATATGGGTATTAAATTTTGATTTAAGCCACTTTCCTTCCGTAATCAGAATCGGTGCTACAACATTCAAAGGTGGAATGAGTCCTGCTGATTTTCATGATGTGCAATTGAGAGAAATGCAAAAACTAACCCCAATGCGGGTATTTTGTATTGAAGCAGGAAAAATGCGGGGTGGTGATACTGCTGTGTTTGATAGCTTTGATGATGTACGCACCACAGTGAGTAACTTTTTCAAAAGGCGTGGCTTTGAGGGCGCTGAAATTAGAAATACCTTTCTTGTAAGCGCAGAAAAAAATACAGAAGATTTTGTACTGGTTGCTCGCCTATCAGGTGAAGATAGTCCAGATGGCGAATTATTTGGTGAAGAGATTAATTCTCTTGTAGGAGCCGAACTTTTGCCTATGCTAAGACGTGGCCTGGAAGAACTCGCTTTGGTCATAAGAGGATAAAACTGTACCAGCATAAAAATTACAAATGATTAGTTTTCTATTGTGATTTTTTTTTGTAATATAGTCACATTCTTCAGTTGTGTTTATTTATGAAAAAGATTGCGGTTTTATTAGGTGGTTGCGGCAAAGAACGGGAAATATCGTTAAAGTCTGGTAAGGCAACTGTAGAAGCCATAAATGATTTAGGTTATGAAGTTATCGAAATTGATGTACCAAGCAACCTTAATGATTTTTCCAAAAATCTCGAGCAACTAAAACCAGATGTGGTTTTTAACTGCTTGCATGGCCAACTAGGGGAAGATGGAATTATTCAAGCAATTTTAAATAAATTAGAAATTCCGTATACGCATTCTGGGGTAAAAGCATCAGAACAAGCCATGGATAAGTGGCAAACTTTTGAGATCTTTAAAAATTATGGTATTCCAACACCTGACACTATAAAAGTTAACTTGTCAGACAACCAAACACCACTTATGGAATTACCTTTTGTGGTAAAACCAATTAATGAAGGCTCTAGCATTGGCATTAGCGTTGTGACTTCTTACGAGCAATGGGAAGAGCTGCGAAAAAATTGGCAATTTGGCACTGAATGTATTGTTCAAAAATATTTAAAATACCGAGAAATTCATGTAGCAATACTGAATGATGTAGCACTTGGTACTATTGAAATATGCCCTAATAACACTTTTGAATTTTTCACTTACCAAGCAAAGTATGTAGTAGGGGAAAGTACATTCATCTGCCCTGCCCCAATTAGTGAAATGGAAACTAAATTAGCAAATGAAACAGCGCTTCGTGCCTACCGCTCTTTTAATTGCCGCGGTCTTGCCCGGGTTGATATGTTATTTGATGGTAACATTTTTTATGTTTTAGAACTTAACACCCAACCTGGTTTTACTGGCACATCCTTGGCACCTCAAATAGCAAAAAGCCAAGGAATTTCGTTTAACGAACTAGTAAACCAAATGATTGATTGTGCACGATGCGATTAAACTCTGTATTTAAAAAAATCGCTGCCCCAAAGCGTTCACCAAATACTAGCCAGCAAAAAACAGTAAATCGTGGTGCCGCACCGCGCACGGCAAGCCCCACTACAACAAACGTAAAGAAAAACAACAAGAAGAAAAATGCCCGCACAATAAGGGTATATGCAGGCTATATTCGTTTATTTATGATTGCCCTGGCAGTGGCAATGCTTACTATAATATGGTGCTTGGGATACCCACAAAAAGCCTATACCAATTCCATACAACAAATGCAAAAGTTATTAGCCTCCACAGGATTTAAAGTACAAGAAATAATTGTACAAGGCAGAATTAACACGCAACAACAGGATTTGCTAAAGGCCCTTAAAATTAATCGGGGGGACCCTATTTTTGCAATTGATCTGCAACAAGCACGTTTTCACTTAGAAAAGCTCGAATGGGTGCGACATGCTACTGTAATTAGGCGCCTTCCTGATTTAGTGCAAATAAAGATAGAGGAACGACGACCAATTGCCATATGGCAACGCAACAATCAATTTTATTTGGTAGATGAAGATGGCACCGCTATTTTAACCAAAGACCACAGGAGTTATGGAGTATTGCCCCTAATAGTTGGTGAAGGTGCACCACAGCGATCACCAGAACTTTTGGCTTTGTTGAAAGAGTTCCCCACCATTCAAAAGAATTTGCAGGCCATATCACGTATACGGGAACGCCGTTGGGATATCTACTTAATTGGCGGCATATTGGTAAAACTTTCGGATGCATCCCTAAACCAAGGGTTAGAGATTTTAGAAAACTTACTTAAAGAGCAAAGGCTATCTGTTAAAAATGTTAACGAAGTAGATTTGAGATCACCAGAGCGCTATTTCGTAAAAGTAACTCCAGAAACCATAAAGCGTATAAAAAACAGTCGCAAAGGGAAATTAGCTTAAAATGTGGTACCACCATGCAAAGCATTGAAATTGCTAAATCGACGAAGTAAACAAATTTTTATGAAAATTAACAAATGATTAATCTTTTGATGGTATACGGTTCCATCCCCCACCCCCGCCCAAATAAAGGGTGGGCCACCCGCCTTGGCTCCAACCTTGTAGCAGACATAGCTTCGCCATTGGCATCCTTTTGGGCTTTAAGTGAATGCCTTGAAGTAATATCTGAAGAATGGCCTATTCTTAAATACAATATATATCAATATAGATTAAAAAATGATTAAATTACGCATGTTAAAACTTGTGCGTACTCTGTAGCCGCAAAAGTCTAAAATTTTAGCCCAGAAATACTTGACATAGCCTTGTTGAACGTATCTGAAGCGCCTTTTGAAACAACATCACCCGCCCCACCTGAAATAGAATTTGCTTTAGCAGCCACTTTGTCCGATATAGCTTTTTCCTCAGCTGCTGCACGCTCTTTTACTCCATTTGAGACAGAATTTTTTGTGGATTCTACTTTAGAAGATACAGCTCGCTCTTCTTCGCCAATATAGCTACTTACCTTATTTTCGGCTTCACCAGTCACTGTACCATATTCAGGTACCACAGCGTTATATAAACCTTGGCCTGCCTCATTAGCATACGGTGCTGCAAAAGCAGGCACGTATGGAACTCCAGAATACTGGGGAAGAGGAGGAGCAGGAACAGGAGGCATATTAGGATATGGCATTGCAGGCACGGGAGGCATATATCCTCCCGCATTTGGAGGAATCAATCCCTGAGGACCATATGGCACGCCTTGGGGAACCTGCATGCCATATGGCATTCCCTGAGTAGGATACTGCACAGAAGGTACTCCTGCTGGCCACCATGCATTCAGCTTATTGTCTAATGCCATTAAAGCCATTATCAAAATTGCTAAATTTATTTTTTTCATGTGCATAACCACTTACGGTCAGTATATCTTTAAGGTACATCTAAATAATTAATAAAATGCTAATGTTTGGCGTAGATTAACGTAAATGCCCCAGAAAATACTGGGGATTGTTTTTTCATTAAGGCATTTGTCCTAAGCTGCTTCTGCTGCAGAAGCAATGGCGCTCGCATGACCTTTACAATCTATTTCAGCGTTACGTAGGGCGATTTCAGAATCTGCTACTGCTTTTTTGAACTTTGCTGCCTCTTCACCTTTAATCCAATTTTTATCAGATTTATTCTTTTTCGCTGCAGCAACAAAAGCTTCTGACTCTTTCTTGTATGCTGCTTTTAATTCTTCTACTTTAAGTTTTTCCTTTTCAAGTTGGGCAGTCTCTGCTTTTAGCCTCTCTTCTCTATAAAATTCAGCTTTAAATTTTTCTTGTTGAGATTCGAAGAGTTGTCCATTACTTGCTAATTTTTCTGCTTCCTTCACTTTTTCATTTTCTGGCTTCATTCTTGCTGCGGCATCTCCAGCACCAGGCCCCATTAGCTTACTCAGATCTTTCTTTTTTTTTGCATCGCTTTGTGTATAATGTGTCTTTACTGTACTATCAGCCGAGGCAGCAAATACTCCATTAGCACAAAATAATACGCTAACTACTAGCGCAAGTGTAGATACTTTCATAATTAATTTCCTACTAAAGTTTTTGTAATTATTATAATGCGTTAAAATAACTAATAAACTGCTAATATCTAATACAAATTTTATAAAAAATCCCCAGCAAATACTGGGGCTATTGTTTTATTAATTTAAATTTATTAACTTCCTATAGCTGTAACAGCTGCTGGTTGAAAACTATCAGTTTACCCGCCCTGTGCAGCAGTCTCAAGCTCTGCAACAGCAAGCTCTGCCTGCGCAACCTTAAGCTTTGCTGCCGCTATTCTTTTTCTAGCTTTGTTTGCTTCTGTTTTTGCTGCAGCTCCAGCACCATCTCCTAGTACCTTATCTACTTTACTGTTTCCTCCTAATAACTCTTGAGCTTTTCCTGAGTCAGTTGCGACATCAATAGCTGCATCTGGACCCTCTAGTAACCTTTTTGCTTTTTCTGAATTTGTTGGGGATGAAGATGGGGATGCTGTAGGACTACTAGCTGCAAACACCCCATTAGCACAAAATAATGCACCAACTACTAGTGCAAGTGTAGATACTTTCATGATTAATCTCCTTATTAATAATAAAATTAAGTTTGTTTACAGTAACATTGTAATATTAAATAATTAATTTTTCATTAATATGATTATTATAAATTAAACACCCTTAATTTCTAGGCAGCATTCAACAGTGGCCTTACATATGGCGTGTCTAATAAACGCAGCAGCGCCAACCATTCCAATTTAAGGTGCTTCTCACGTTTAGCTAACGCTTGTTCATATGCTCTTTCACAAACTTCTGTCGGCACAACACATATTGGCATACCTTGTGCAAGGGTCTTTATTTGCATTTCTGCAGCTTTTTCAAGCATGTATGCTAGCATAAAGGCCTCTGGAACTGTTGCACCGGCAATTAAAGTACCATGGTTACGTAAAAGCATAACTTTTTTCATGCCTAAATCACGCACTATAGTAACCTTTTCTTCTTCGCGCATCGCAATACCTTCGTAGTCATGATACGCAATATCACCATATAGGTGTAGGGCATGTTGAGAAATTGGCAAAAGGCCATCACGCACAGAACTAACCGCAACACCATTGGCAGTGTGCAAATGCAAAACACAAGCAACATCAGGTCTAGCTGCATGAGTTGCCCCATGAATTACAGAACCAGCAGGATTAATCTCATAAGTAGTATCACTTAAGATATTTCCATCAAAATCAACCTTAATCAAATTATCAGGAGTTACTTCGTGAAAATGTAGGCCAAATGGATTAATTAAAAAGCAACCCTCTTGATCTGGAATACAAGCTGTAAAATGAGTATAAATTAAATCGGTCCAGCCAAATTTCCCAGCTAAGTGATAAGCAGCGGTTAATTCAAGTCTTGTTTGACGTTCTTTTTCTGAAATATGAGTTCGCATGATGTTATTCTTTAGTGGTCTATATTCATAGGTTAGAAAAGAAATAGTTAAAAATTTATTAACTTAATCTCTTAATTCTTAAAATTTCTAGAAAAATGTTTCTCACAGTAGCTTTTATGTGCACCGCCGACAACTATTGCGATTTTCATTTGCCAGCCATGCTTTGTATGAATAACTGCACAAATATCAAACACACAAGAAAGTCAAAAGCAAGAGCCATTTACTCAAAATTTTCTTCTACACATAATAAATTAACATTTTATTAATTAATATTTGTTATATCTATCTGTTAACTATTTATTAATATTTAGAACTACCTTTTGTATTGGAATATAAAAGGAGGATAATCATGATGTTATTAAAATCATTTCTTATAATTATTTGTAGTCTATTATCAATAACAAATACTTTCGCCTCTAGCAAGAGCAAGCCTATACCCATAAGTCAACTATTTGACGATTTAGGAGAAGGTTTATATTCTAGATTTTTAGGGGCAAGTTTATCAGAACCAATACGTCCTCGCTCTATATCACTACCTGAAACAAAAAATACAATACATGCGTTGTCAATTATTAGTATCCCTATAGAAACGCTATTAAGACGTGGGTCATCTGGTAGAAACTCACTAGAAGGCTTGGCTTTGCCAAGTCCACAAACACAAAAACCACAACCACGTTGGTTACTTTCACTTGATGGTGGTGGCATTCGTGGCTTAATGCAATTACAAATTATCGCTGAAATTGAAAGGGTTACTCAAAAATCAATTATTGAGTTGTTCGACGCTGTAGTTGGAACCTCAATTGGTGGGATTATTGCAGCTTTGCTAACCATGCCTGACCCCCTAAACTCCAAAAAACCTAAATATTCAGCCCAGGATTTATTGGATATTTTTGCAAAAAGAAAAAATGAAATGTTTAAACCTAAACGGCAATCTTGTTTTGGACTTTTTAAGACGCGCTATAAAACAACCTCTCTTGTAAACTTATTAAAAGATTTAGCTGGCGATAACAAATTTAGCGATCGACTTTTGCCAACGGTTCTAGTAACCCACAACCTAATTACTAACGAAGAGCAGCTATTTTCTTCAAGAGATTCTGAAGATTTTTACACCTGGGCAATTGCTGCAGCAACCGGTGCTGCACC
>CAMASM010000043.1 GCA_945860985.1 Candidatus Finniella inopinata | reverse complement strand
ATTGGATTTGTACAATATCTGGCAGGGGCTAATCCAACACCAGCCATTCTTGCCGGACTTGGAGCCTATGGAACAACAAAACTTCTCACCAACAAACGCTTTTTAAACCTAGCCACCAAGTTTGCCAAAGAACCAACTGAGCCACTTGCTCAAAAACTCAACGCTCTCGTCAAAGAAAGCACAGGTATGACTTCCCAGGCATTAATGACTGGGTTGAAAGGCAATGGCGATACTGAAGACAAGAAGCTAAAAATCCGCATGTACGATCCCGATAATCCACCCCCAAAGTAAAAACTATTACGTGGATGTTTAGAGCCATTTTGATTGTTTGAGTTGATGGCTCAAAAAAACTCAACTCTCTCGTTAAAGAAAGCACCGGCATGACTTCCCAAGCTTTGGTGACGGGGTTAAAGAAAAATCGCAAATATCAGACTAGTCACAGTTGCTAAATGCCTGGTCCACAATGTTCGTTAATTTCTTTAATTCCTCTAGCTCTAAATGCGCATAACGTGTGGTTGTTGCAATATTTTTGTGTCCTAAAAGTTTAGATACCCCATAAAGACTTACCCCCTTCTTTAAAGCAAAACTAGCAAACGAATGACGAAAGTCATGGATGCGAAAATCTGGAATGTCAGCTTTTTTACGGATACGTCCCCATATCTTTTGTACGGCAACCAAGTGAGTTCCTGGTTTCTTTCCACAAAACACATATGGATTATCTGGTTTCTTTTGAAGGCCTGCTATTAAGTTTTTAGCACTCTCATTTAATGGGATGCCGCGCTCCCCTCCCTTGCTCTCCTTTAAATGTATAAAATTTTCTTTAAGGTTGACATCCTCCCATTTCAAGCTTAGCACCTCACCTAAACGGCAGCCTGTGTAAATAAGAAGACGAAAGGCAGCGATAGTGTAGTTAGAGCCAGAATCAGTTCCGGTTCCACTTCGTTCAACTAAAACTTTATTGAGCCTATCTAATTCTTCATCACTTAGGAAGCGGTTCATCTTCTTCTCTGGTTGTTTAGTAACCCCCTGACAAGGGTTACTATTTTGAGATCTATATTCCCATAGTTCAGCTTGATTAAAGGCCACACTTAAAAGACGAAGACATTTTGTGCTGGTGCCATTAGATAACGAATCTTTGAATGCTAACACATCTCTTCGCTCAATATCGGCTATAGGCTTTTTCCCGAAGAAAGGCAGTATGTACAATTTAATTCTTGAAGCATCTCGGTTAATCGTAGAAGGTTGATGGTGCTTCTTGATGTATTTTTCTGTAAACACCTGCCAGAACTCTTCAAAAGTAATAGACTGCTGCACTTCAACTTGTTTTGCTTTTTTTATTTCCCTAGGATCAATTTTTTCTATTTGCACACTATGGGCAAACTTTTTGGCTTGAATTCTAGCTTCATCAACTGTGATACTTCCGTATACACCAATTGTAATGTAAGCAAGTTTTTTATTTTGTGGAGAACGGAAGCAATATACAAACGTTTTCTTAGATGGATGAATTTTACAACCGAACCCTTTTATAGTGTCATCCCACAACATGTACACACTTTCCTTGTGAAGGCTTCTGTCAATTACTGCTTTCGTAAGTTGCGGCATCCTTTAGACCCAATAATTTTTCGATATTTGAAAATAACAAATAAATAACATCAGAACAAGATGTAACTTCCTTTATAGGGTATTCATTGGGAGTTATTTACCATAGTTGATTTATATAAAATGGCTTGTGAGCCAGATATAGAGCCTCAAAAAGCCTTAAACCCTTGGTAGCGGAGGAGGGGCTCGAACCCCCGACACCCGGATTATGATTCCGATGCTCTAACCAGCTGAGCTACTCCGCCATTAGGCGTAATATAGTGTTTAGAAAGTTTTTTGTCAAATATAGTTCTTCCTTTTTCAACTATTTGTAAACACGTGTGGTAGCTCTGCGTAAGAAATAGTATAGTCATAAAAAATAAAACCTATTTAGGTTGTTATGCAAAATATCTGTTTAATTGGTGCTAGTGGTCGAATGGGAAAAGCAATTCAATCGCTTTTGCCGAGCTCTGTACAAACTCATTGTTTTACACGTTTAGTTAGTAATAAAGATGCTCTTGTTGATGCTGTACAAAAGA
This sequence comes from Candidatus Finniella inopinata, assembly GCA_945860985.1. GTDB lineage: Bacteria > Pseudomonadota > Alphaproteobacteria > Paracaedibacterales > CAITNM01 > CAITNM01. Next base: position 11,940 of record CAMASM010000043.1, on the reverse strand, counting down.
GTGACGTTGTTATCGATTTTAGTAATCCTGAAAATTTTGAATTGGCCATGAAAGCTTGTTTGTTTGGGCAAACCCCGTTTTTGTGTGGTACAACTGGACTTGGGCAAAAACACTTTGAATTATTAAAAACAGCAAGCGCAAAAATACCTGTACTTTATGCGGCTAACACTAGCATTGGCATTGCTATTTTAAAGAAAGCTGTTGTGTTGGTAGCTAAGGCATTAAGTAAAACAAATTTTATAAATGATACAGATATTACAATCAGTGAAACACATCATAACTTAAAAAAAGACTCACCTTCTGGTACAGCTCTATCTCTTGGAAATGCAGTTACTCAAGAACTTCGAGATCTGTCAGAAATTAACTATTCGAGTTTACGAGGAGGAAATGTTGTGGGTGAACATACTGTGCATTTTTTTCACAAAGATGAGGTTATTCGCCTTAGCCACGAATGCTTAAACAGAAATGTGTTTGCAAGTGGAGCTATCAAGGCAGCTGAGTGGCTTTTTAGCAAACCTGCTGGGCTTTATTGTTTAGAGGACATGTTAGAGCTTGGATAAAACTTATTTAGTATAAGTGGGTTATTTTATAATATACTTCCTATATTTTGATAGTAATTTAAGTTAAAAATTAAATATTTTAACTATTAATTAATTCATCGCCTATACAATAAAGTTTAGGTGGTAAGTTACACCCAAAATATGTTTGGGTGGCATAAGCTGAGTAACCAGCAATGGTGACTCCCCTTTAATTTTAGGGTGTGTCCTGTCTACAAAACCAACAGCGCTGTTGGCATTGTAGACACTTTTTTGGTGGGCCGAAAGCCCATGGAAGAACATAATCTTAAGATCTTATAGATTTTAAGACTAAGGCAGGATTATGTTTGAGGTGGCGGCTGGGGTGGGCTGTTGTCACTTTTTCTGGGGCAGGTGGGCCCCAAGCCAGTTATTATGTCTCATTGGTATTTCAAATTGAGAATTTTAAGGTGGATACATGAAATCTGCTATAACAACTTTTTTATGGCATCAGTGGTGCTGTACTATGATATCAGTTAACTTATCTTTAAAATTTTAATACGATCAAATAATCAACATGTTCTGCGTATCCAAGAGAACACAAACTTAGTTTTAACAATTAATAAGGAATAACGACTCATGGCCAATTTTAAAGATTCAATACTTGTTGCTCCGTCACTAATGGCAGCCAATATGCTTTTTTTAAAGGATGAAGTGCAGGCAGTAAAAACAGCAGGTGCGGATTGGTTACATTTAGATATTATGGATGGTCACTTTGTGCCTAATCTTACTTTTGGTCCTGATATTGTAAACCAGTTACGTAAAACGTTTCCCTCCAAAAATTCTCTAGAGTTTGATGTGCATTTAATGGTGGAACCGGTTGAGCTATTTATTAATTTGTACAAAAATGCTGGTGCTGATCGCATTACTATTCATTGTGAAGCCACGCCAAATTTGCATCGTTTTTTAGGCTATATTAAAGAACTTGGGTGCAAGGCTGGTGTATCATTAAATCCAGGTACTGCAATAGAAACAATATATCCAGTGCTTGATATCGTAGACCAAGTACTAGTAATGAGCGTTAATCCAGGATTTTGTGGTCAAAAATTTATAGCATCAAGTGTTTTAAAAATTGAGGATCTCGCAAAAATTCGCAAGATCCGTAACTTAGACTTTAAAATTGTTGTAGATGGTGGAATAACTACAGAAAATGCTGGTCTCGTTGTAAAAGCGGGGGCAGATGTCTTAGTGTCAGGCAACAGCATCTTCAAAAGTAAAGATTACTCAACAACTATCGCAGCACTAAGGCATGCCCATACTTAGTGATGGGTAGTCTGATGCTTTGCCATATGCGCTTTAACTTCTTCTTTTCCCTCTTCCAGACGTTCATGTAAATTTGCATGAATCTCTTTTCCAGACTTAGAAAGAAGACTACTAACATGTTGAGCATGATCGACTGCACGTTGAAATGAATTTTTAAGAGTTTCTGCATGCTCACGTGGATCTATTGGCTTACCGGCCTTTTGGGTCATCATGTTACGCATCATCATGTTTAAATCTTCAAAAGTTTGTTTAGCAAACTGACTTTGCAAAGCAGATACAGACTTCATAACCTCTGCAGCTTTCTTGTTTGTCTCATTTAGCACTTTCAGGTTTTTCTTATGGCCTTCAATTAAAGTTTTATGATCAACTTTTACATCTTTCGCGTGCTTTGAAATTTTTTCAAAAACCTCCTTTGCTGATTTAGCAAAGTTTTGCTGATGTTCTTTCAATTTCTCAGAAGCTTTACTGCTTGAGTGACTATCTGGACCCATCGATGCCTTACTTGATTTGGCATCAGTTGTATTTCCTGAATTACCATTTATATTTTTCTTGGTTTGACTTGATTTGACCATTCTCACCACCATAAATTCTTTCTAAATACTATCGTTTCATACACTATGTCTAATAGCAACAATGTTAAAAAACCACAATCAGAACCTTGGAAAAGTAAGAATTACCTTAAGTCCTCCATGCACTGATTGATCAAGGCGAATTTTACCACCATGACTACGCACAGCATCCCTCACAATGCTAAGCCCAAGCCCCGCTCCACCTTCATCCAAATTACGCGCCACATCTTGGCGATAAAATGGCTGAAAAACCTGTTCCCGATTTTCTTCGGGAATACCCGGCCCGTTATCTTCCACAACAATTTCGCAGTGGCGTGCCGTTGTCTTTAAACTCAACCAGGCATGTGAGGAGTACCTATTAGCATTTAACAGTAAATTAGTTAACAAACGGTTAAAGAGTTGCATTTTAATTTGAATTGTCGGGTTGTCTTCAGGTGTAAATTCAATCGGTATAGATTTTTCTGGGAGATTATCTATTAATTCTTGTATGTAGCTTGCAATAGGCACAGATTGCCGTACCTCATTTGCCGTACCTTTGGCATAGGCCAAAAAACCTTCCACCATAAGTTGCATTTGCTTAACGTCTTCTTGCAACATTTTTTGGTCTTCACTTTCAGGCATCATTGCTAATTGTAATTGCATACGAGTAATTGGTGTGCGTAAATCATGGGAGACGCTAGCTAGCATTTGAGTACGTTCATGCAAGTGACGTTGAATACGAGCCCTCATAATATTAAAAATTCGGCTAAGCATACGCAATTCTTGAGCGCCCTCTATTTTTAACTCACCTAAATCATCTCCTTTACCAAAACGATCTGCAGCTTCTGCTAATCTTCTTAAGGGGCGAATTTGATTACGCATAAATAATGATGCAACTAAGAATAATAATAAAGCCGATGCTGCTGTCCATATCAGAACACGCAGAGTAGTCCTACTAAGCAAAAATTTACGAGGTAAGGAAACTTCAAGTACACCTTTATTTTTAGCTTCTACAGAGATATAAATATTATCTTTGTTAATTTTTAAGTAATAAGGTTTACTAATAGCTTTATCCAAAGCTTCAACCATAAATCTATATACCCAAGAATCCTTATGGGCGCCATATTCATGCAAAGTGTTCTGCGGCACAAAATTTACATTTAGGCTCATATATTTTTTTGCAGCTTTTTGAATTGCTTTGATAGAATTTGGATCACGCTCAACCCAATCAAGCGCTAAGGCAACATCTCCAGCTATTGTTGTTGAAAGTTGCCGTAAAATTGTATCGGTATGACTTTCAATAAAGATATAGCCTAAAACTACTTGCACCAATATTAATGGTGTCATCAAAATCAACAAAGCCCTGGCAAACAAACTTCTTGGCAATGTTCTTTTTAAAATTCGCTTTGGGTTCATAACTATATTTAGGAATCTGGACATAAAGCGTACCCCACATGTCTAATCGTTTTTAAATATTTGCTGGTGTCATCTTCTAGTTTGTGCCGTAAACGATTGATTTGTACATCTATGCTACGATCACTAATCACAAAACCAACTCGATGTGCTAAATCAGTCCTAGAAAATGGCTGATTTGGATGTTGTGCCAAAATTTTTAAAACCATTTGCTCTGTAGAAGTTAAGCGAATTTCTGCACCGCCCTTATAAAGTGCCGCCTTTTCTACATCAAAAAGATATTCACCAAAATGTAGATTATCCCCTGTCACTCTTTTTGCCTTAGTACGCCTTAAAATGGCTTCAATGCGTGCAATTAGCTCTTTAGGCTCAAACGGCTTAGTTAGATAATCATCAGCACCAGACATTAATCCTTTGATCTTTTCTTCTAAACCATCTTGAGCGGTTAATAAAATCACCGGCAGCTGCTTGTATAATGATTGTGTACTTCGCAAACTTGCCAAAAATTCAATGCCAGTTTCTTTTGGCATCATAATATCAAGGATTACTATATCAAACATTTGCGATGCAAGATGGGCTCTAGCTTGGGCAGCACTTGCTGCTGTTTGCACCCTATATCCACAATCTCCTAAAAACCTGCCTAAAAGTTCTCGCAAGCGTAAATCATCGTCTATAACTAATACTAAAGACATCATAAATGCGCGACCTCATTAGGAGTTTTCAACATGTAGCTTACAGCGTGTAACCCATCTTTAAAAATATCAGCTAACCATATGTTCACCATACGTTGACGTTCTATAGCACTTAGCCCTTCAAATGTTTTCCAAACAATCGTTATTGCCACATGAGTTACGCCCACGTCTGGATTATGGCCTTGGTGCCCATAATGCATATGTGATTCATCAACTATCTTCAGCACTGCATTATCGCTTAAATGCTGCTGTATGGATTGAGTAATTTTTTCAATGCTTATTTGCATTTGAAGCTTCAAGATTTTCTTGAGATAATTTTGCAGTGCATGCTAAAGCAACTGAAGAAACCAAAAATGTTAAATGAATAATTACTTGCCACTTAATACTAGACTGTTGCGCTATTAAAGTTGCATCATGCATTTTTAAAATTGATTCGTATGCATGAATGGCAATTTCAGTAGTTGCTGTTATATTTTCGTGCGCATGCATTATAGCTTCTTGTATTTTTGCAGAATAAATAAAAGTCTTTAATAAGTGGATTGATGATATGCCAATTAACGCCATAGCCAATTTAATTTTCATAGTATTGGCATTTACATGATCTAACCATTCTGGCAAATCGGGGTGATTATCCATGCCAAGACGAGTAACAAAGGTTTCATATCCACCAATAATTACCATGATTAATAGATTTGAAATCATTACCACATCAATTAAACCTAAAACAACCAACATGATTTCTTGATCGCCAAATGTTTTTAAGCTGGTAAGTAAATGCCAAACTTCTTTAACAAAGCGATGCACGTAAATACCTTGTGCAACAATTAGACCAAGGTATAAAGGAGCCTGTAACCATCTGCTAGAAAAAATAGTAACAGCCAGAATTTTCCCAGGTAATGATTTTTTATTCGCCATATTTTTTTACCAATTAATTAGCAACTGACCATAGAATACTGCAAAAAAAAATAACACTCCATAGAATTGAAAAGCATAAACAATATTTCTAATTTATAAAATTTAAATTCCTAATTAAATTAGAATAAATCTATTTTAAAAATGTAGTTTGTGTTAACTATTTATTAAGTATATTTATGTACAATTAAAATTGATATGATGTGCATATAAATATATCATGTGTCTTTACAGAATTTTTTAACATTGTGTTGTAGGGTGATTCTATGAAAAATACTTTGAAAAAAATTGTTTGTTTCTCCATTTTAGGCTTGTCTACTACGGCTTTTCCTATGGAAGAGCTAGAAGGTACAGTGGAAGAGTCTAGCCAATTTAAAATGGGTTTAGCTCTTGAAAAAGAAGAAAATTGGGAGTTTTTCTATAAAATTGCCAGAGATAAGAAAGATAAGATTGCTCAATATGAAAGAGAAGGTCTTAAAGAGGCTACTTCTCAAGGGTATGAGTTTTTGGATAATGTGGTAAGTTTTTTCTCTTTTTTTCAAAAGCCTGAGCAAAAAAAACGAGAAGATGTTGTTTTGCGTCTTACAGGATCTTCAAAAAAATATCAACTTTCGAAAACTTTACCTTCAGTTTGTACCCAAATTTTTGATGATTGTGTTGTAAACGCAATAGCGGCTGCTATTGAATATATTACTACTCCAGTTACAAAAGACTCTACAGGTCTTTTACCTTTAAAAATCTCAAGGGTTGGGCTTTATAATGAATCCATACGATCCTCTTATTATCCGACTTTGTCTGACTGGAAAAAAAATTGTAATGAGGTTGGAAGAAATGACCAGGGGGTTACTCTAGGCAATGCTTTAATAACTCTTGATAAATATGGGGCTTTCCCTGAAATAGATCTAAAGGTTACTGATTCGTTTTCTGTTTCTGGTTGGGGATATGATAGTTCTTTTAAGAAGCTTCCTATTCCGCAAGAAATGTTTTTACTCTCTTTAGATACGGACTTTGATGGTGTCAATGAGTCCAATCAGAAAACCTTAATTGATGAAAGCTATTTATTAAAAAAAGAAGTTTGCATTGTGCCTAATCCTTATGCCAAAGTAGCGAGAAACTTTTTTTATGAACCGATTGAACCCCCTAAAAAACGTGAATATACCTCTGATTTTTACGCTAAAATAGCAAAGTTCATTTCAGAAGATAAGCCAATAGTCATAGGTATTGGAGTTACTTCTTCTTTTAAATATTCAAGGCAAAGCTTCATTAGTTCTGGTGCTGTTGACTCATTTTTAGGCCCTCATGCCATTCTGGTTTTAGGGTATGGAGATTATGGATCAGGGGATTGTTTCTATATACAAAACTCCTGGGGAAATAGTTGGGGTAAAGGCGGTAGAGCTTATATCAGTAAGGGATATTTTGAAAAATATTTTTATGGAGGTTTTGCGCTATCTATTCCAGGTTTTTTTGATTAATTTTTTGTTTGAATTTTTATATTTACATTATCACTACATCTAACCTATCCTGTGGACATGTTCCAAAGTGCATTTTTAATAATGCTTAAATAGGAATTCGGTGCTGTCACTTTTGTTGGCAAAAGCCGAAGCTGCCCCCGCAACTGTAGGCGGTAAGTGGTTTGAATTTTAGGTCACCGGGAAACTGGGAAGACTTTCAAGACCGCTATGACCCGTGAGCCAGGAGACTTACCTTGTAACATTTTCTAACATCGGGCGGGGTGCACCGAATGGATGGTCCGGTGCTTACCGGTAAGTCTGTGTGGTTCCCCACTTAAAATTTTTTAAAAGGGAATCCTCCTTATGCGTCAATCTAGTAATGCTTATGACTTTGACCAAAATGGTCACTTGGTAGATTTTAATCCGTTTTTAAAGATAGTTCCATTCCCGCAAACTCTTGAACAAAAGCAGTTATACAAAAAATCGGCAACTAGGCCTCAACATTATAAGGTTGACCCTTCATTACTTGTTTTGGATTATTCACGTGATGCATTGTTAACTAATTTTGGTATGGCGACATTGGATGATCGCTATTTGCTTGATGGGGAAAATTATCAGCAAATGTTTGCAAGGGTTGCTTGTGCCTATGCTGATGACTTGCATCATGCTCAGCGTTTGTATGATTATATTTCCAAACTTTGGTTTATGCCATCAACTCCGATTTTATCAAACGGAGGGGCAAATCGTGGTTTGCCGATTTCATGTTTTTTAAATACCGTTAGCGATAATCTGGATGGAATAGTCGATACCTGGAATGAAAATGTTTTATTGGCATCAAATGGTGGTGGGATTGGTACCTACTGGGGGTTTGTGCGCAGTATTGGGGAGTCTGTAGGTCGCGCTGGCAAGACTTCAGGAATTATCCCATTTATTCGTGTGATGGATTCTTTAACTTTGGCAATTAGCCAAGGATCCTTACGTAGGGGTAGTGCCGCGGTTTATTTAGATATTCACCACCCAGAAATTGAAGAATTTTTAGAAATTCGTAAGACTTCAGGGGATTTTAATCGTAAAAGTTTGAATTTGCACCATGGTATTAATATTACTGATGAATTTATGAAAGCGGTGCGTGATGGTACTGAGTTTGGTCTACGTAGTCCTAAAACTAAGCAAGTAATTCGCAAAGTTGATGCGCGTCATTTAATGCAAAAAATATTAGAAATACGCATGCAAACAGGTGAGCCTTACTTGGTATTTATTGATACTGCCAATAAGGCTCTGCCAAAGCACCAGCGTGAGCTTGGTCTTAAAATCAATATGTCAAATTTATGTAGTGAAATTTTACTGCCAACTGGACCTGATCATTTAGGTAATGACAGAACAGCTGTGTGTTGCTTAGCATCACTAAATGCAGAAACCTGGGATGAATGGCATAATGATCCTATGATTGTTGAGGACTCGTTACGATTTTTAGATAACGTGCTTCAAGGTTTTATTGATGGCGCTCCTGATGGCATGAAACGTGCCAAATATGCAGCAAGTCGTGAGCGTTCGGTTGGCCTTGGTTTAATGGGTTTTCATTCATTTTTGCAAATGAAGGGGCTTCCTTTTGAAAGTGCTTTGGCTAAGGGGTGGAATTTAAAAATGTTTCGCCATATTCGCCAGCAGGCAGATGCTGCATCAGTACAGTTAGCAAAAGAGCGTGGAGCTTGCCCAGATGCAAAAGAGCGTCACGTTATGGCAAGATTTAGCCATAAGTTGGCTATTGCTCCAACAGCTTCAATAAGCATTATTTGTGGGGGTACAAGTGCGGGAATTGAGCCAATTCCTGCTAATATTTACAACCATAAAACTTTATCAGGAAATTTTGTGGTGAAAAATCCACATTTAGAACGATTATTGGCTAGTAAAGGCCTGAATACAGATGCCATATGGCAATCAATTGTTGAACATGAAGGATCAGTTATACATTTGACTCAACTGAGTGAAGATGAAAAAGATACCTTCAAAACTGCTTTTGAAATTGATCAACGATGGGTGGTAGAACTAGCTGCAGATCGCACACCGTTTGTTTGCCAGGGACAGTCGATAAATCTGTTTTTGCCAGCAGACATTGATAAATGGGATTTATTAATGTTGCACTGGACTGCATGGGAAAAAGGGGTAAAAAGCTTATATTACTGTCGCTCTAAGTCTATTCAACGTGCAGAGCATGCTGGTAGAAAAAACCAGATCGTTAAAAGTGACCAGATGGAACCAACAAATTATGAGGAATGCTTAGCATGTCAATAATTTTTTGTTATGAAAAAAATAAAAAATAGGAAAATTTTATGATAAAAAATTATGCTGATGTCAATCCCTTTGAATTGCAAGGTAAAGGGGTTATTAGTTTGCTTGAGCCTTCTGGTGCTTATGATGTTGATCGCTATCCTTGGGCTTATGAAGCATGGAAACGTCAACAGCAAATCCACTGGATGGGTGAGGAAGTGCCATTAGGCAGCGACCTTAACGATTGGCAGTCACAGGCTTTAAGTGATGGTGAACGTAATTTGCTAATGCAGATTTTTAGGTTTTTTACTCAATCAGATGTTGAAGTTAGCGATAACTATTTTAAGCGTTACATTCCAATTTTTCAGCCCCTTGAAATTCAAATGATGATGGCGGCATTTACCAATATGGAAACTATTCATATTGATGCTTATGCCTTACTTTTAAAAACTCTTGGTATGCCAAAAACAGAATTTTCAGCTTTTAAAGATTATGCGGCGATGCGTGCTAAGGCTGATTATATGCACACCTTTGGTACTAGTACTTGCGCTGACGTAGCGCGTACTTTGGCTATGTTTGGTGCCTTTACCGAAGGCATGTCGTTATTTGCAAGTTTTGCCATGCTAATGAACTTTCCACGTTTTAATAAAATGAAGGGTATGGGGCAAATTGTTACCTGGTCTGTGCGTGATGAAAGCTTGCATTGCGAGAGTATTATTCGTTTATACCACGAATGGAATGAGCAAACAGGTGCGGTGACCAAGTCTGTAGAATCAGACATTATTGATGTCGCCAAAACTATGGTTGCCTTAGAAGATAAATTTGTAGAGTTGGCTTTTGAGGTGGGGGATGTTCAGGGGATGACTGCCAATGATATTCAGCAATACATTCGCTATATTTGTGATTGGCGCCTTACTCAGTTAAAGCTTACGCCGGTTTATGGTTATTTTATTGGGGATAGTCATGGTTATTCACAAAGCAAGGCACACCCTTTGCCATGGTTGACTTCTATTTTAAATGGGGTCGAACATGCTAACTTTTTTGAAACGCGAGCTACCGAATATTCCAAAGCAGCAACTACAGGCGAATGGCATGGAGATTCTAGCGTTTGGAAATTGTTTGATAGAGCGAATACTAGGTAGTTATATCGCTGTAAAGTGCCTGTATACTAAACCATCAACATACCACCATTAATGTGCATTGTCTGTCCTGTCACATATCCAGCTTCCGAGCTGGCCAAAAACACCGCAGCGCTTGCTATGTCATCTGGACTTCCATAGGTCCCTATAGGTATACCACTCATAATTTTATCACGTACAGAATCTGGCAAATCATGGGTCATTGAGGTTTTAATAAATCCAGGTGCTATACAATTAACAGTAATACCACGTGAAGCTACTTCAAAAGCTAAAGATTTTGACATACCAATCATACCGGCTTTAGCTGCACAATAGTTAGCTTGACCAGGATTACCGGCAACTCCAACCACTGATGAAATATTTATGATTCTACCATAGCGACGACGCATCATTGATTTTATAGCGGCACGACATAAACGAAAGCTTGCGGTAAGATTAACGTCTAGAACATCTTGCCAGTCTTCGTCCTTCATACGCATAGCTAAACTATCACGAGTAATGCCAGCGTTATTAACTAAAATATCAACTTTTTCTACTAGTGACTCAACCTTAGGAAAAAGTTCTTCAACAGAAGAGGGAGCAGATAAATTGCAGGTAACAATTTCTGAATCAACACCTGTAAGTTGCTTAATTTCTTTTGCTGTTTCTGCTAAAGCTTCAACACGAGTTCCACTGAGAACGACTTTAGATCCTTGTTTGGCTAAGGCTATAGCAATTGCTTTACCAATACCACCGCTTGCCCCGGTTACTAAAGAATTAAATCCATTTAATGCGAACATGTTTTATTCCGTTATTAGTGTTTGACTGACTCTAGAAAAAATCAATGGTATGAGCAAGATGGAAACTCATTCAAAATTATTTATTTTTTTAGTTTATCAATCAAACTTGAAAACGGAGAAACCTTAGCTGTACTTTCTGTTTCATCAAATTCTTTATAATCTGCGTTTTCACCAGGAAGCTTCGGATTATCTGGTAAGCATAAAGACAAATATTCTAAAGCAACCCCACCAACATCATATTCGCCATCGATAAAAACATCACTATCGTCGTCAGGGTGAGATTCCTCATAGTCAGTAAGACGCTTTTGAGTTGGTAATAATACCACTGTAAACTGTTCGCTAATCTTTGTAGTTACTGGCTCAAAACTGACTACACTTGGTTGCACAACCGCAGCGTTAATACTTCCCTGTAAGATGTATGTGTTATTAATTTGTTTTTCAACGTGAAATTGAACGGAAAAAGATCTTAACTCTAGTAAATTAAACATTTCTACAATAGTTCGATTATGTTCATCTGTCGCTTGGAATGATTCTGGACGGCCGCGATTATACGCGTTCTCAAGATTAACAATATAGGAAAATTCAGTCACAATGTCAGCCAAAAATTTTAGTAGATTGATATGGCGGGAGTGACGGGACTCGAACCCGCGACCTCCGGCGTGACAGGCCGAAATAAAACCCACAAACACCCTTATTTTCTGTCATTTTTCCATCTCATATTTTGTTAAGTTGTCACAAAGTTAGCACTAGATTTATTTAATTTCTGGGTAGCCTAATGAGCTACAATACATGTTTAGTCCCTCTTGAACCATATCTCTAATTGTTACTTTTTGCCCCTTTCTATCAAAATCCTCTTTTATTTTTATAAGGGTGTAATAGAGATCTATTGGTATTTCGCTA
>CAMASM010000042.1 GCA_945860985.1 Candidatus Finniella inopinata | reverse complement strand
CAGGCGATCAAGTGGCAAGGACCGGAGTGTACCGCCTAGTACATGAGGACCGTAGACACGCAGATCAACGCACTGACCGTCTTTAAAGACAAGGGTCAGAGATGGCAAGCTCAAATACTGAGCTAACTTACACGGTGCGGAACTCTTTTGAATGAAACGAAAAAAGAATGAGAAGAAAAGAAAAAGGAAAAGAAAAATGATAAAGCTTTACTATGGATCACCACGACCCTACGGGTCTTCAAACCACCAACATAGCGGAAATGCTGGGTTGTGGTTCGATTATTTACCACCGTCTTTGCGAGGACACCGGCGAAGTCCGGGGGACGTGGCAATCCAGTTAAAGTATTCAATATGAAATTAATCACTGGACTGCCGCGCCCCAAAATGGGCTCGCAGAGACGCTGTGGTGGTCCATTTCACAGTTGCACCAAAAAAAGATGTGTATAAAGGCATGGGTCAAGCCAGATGGAAACTGGTGGTGTATGTGTTAACCAACTAAAACCTGTACAAACTTAAGCAGCAGCTAATAATTCCCCCTGCATTACGGTAATCGCCTTTGCCGTAAGGGTTACCCTGTTATTTTCAATACTTACTTTTATAAACCCTGTGCGCTCAGAAACCTGCAACGCATTCATCGTTGATTTTCCTAATTTTTCTGCCCACAAAGGTGTTAAACGGCAGTGGGCTGAACCACAAACCGGGTCCTCTGGAATACCAACCTTGGGGGCAAAATAACGGGAAACAAAATCGATATCATCATCAATTTCACCTTCATTTAAGGCCGTCACTGTTACAGAACGACAAGGTAATTTAGCAATCTTAGCCATATTTGGTTGTAGATCCTTAACCGCCTGTACTGATGGTAAAACAACAACGTACATAACATCGTCTTTATAAACTGCAGTCACTGGAATAAAACCAAGTGCCCTATTTAGCATTTCTGGCATTGGCGCTGGTTCAATAGCAAAACTTGGAAAATTAAGAGTAATCCAACCATCACTACGTTGAGCGGTTAATGGTCCACCCATAGATTCAAAAGTAATAATATCTTCTTCAACTAAATTTTGTTCCCAAAGCAAATGTGCCGCTGCTAGAGTAGCATGTCCACATAAGCCACACTCATCTTTTGGAGAAAACCAACGAATATGAAAATAGTTAGATGATAACTTTTTAACAAATGAAGTTTCAGAATAATTCAGCTCTGCTGCAATTTTTTGCATTAAATCATCGCTTGGAAATTCTTGAACAATTGTTACCCCAGCTGGATTTCCTTTGAAAGGTTCACTTGTAAAAGCATTAACTTGCCAAATATGCATTAAAGACTCCCGATTGATGATTGAAGTTTGCAGATATTCAAGATATTTTGAAAACATGATATTTACAATAACAATTTAAAATTTAACACAGGAGAATTAGATATGTCGATTACATCATCAGTTAGCGCTGCTGAACTACGCCAATTTATCGAAAAAGTTGAACACTTAGAAGATGAAAAAACTGAATTACAAAACCAGATTAAAGAGGTTTTAGGAGAAGCAAAGTCACAAGGGTTTGATACAAAAATCATGCGTCAAGTAATTCGTATGCGAAAAATGAAAAAGGAAGAACTACTTGAGCAACAGGAATTACTCGACATGTACACCCATGCTCTAGGGATGCAGGTTGAAGCCTAGATGTTACATATATTTAACACTTTAACTAAACAAAAAGAACCATTCATTCCCTTAGATGCTGAAAATGTCGGCATGTATGTTTGTGGACCAACCGTTTATGACTTAGCGCATCTGGGAAATGCGCGCCCCGTTGTCGTTTTTGATATGCTATTTCGTTTGTTACAAAAGCAATATAAAAAGGTAACCTATGTTCGCAACATTACCGATGTTGATGACAAAATAAACGCAGCTGCCCTAGCTAACTGGGAGGATATTCATACCCTAACCACCCGCACAACAAAAGCATATCATGCTGATATGGCTGCCTTACATAACTTACCACCCACCCATGAACCACGGGCGACTAGTTTTATTAATCAAATGATTAATCTGATTGAAGATTTGATTGCAAAAGAATTTGCCTATGCCAATGAAGGGCACGTGTTATTTAGGGTTAATAAATACCCACAATACGGCCATCTTTCCAGACGCCAGCAGGATGAGTTAATCGCCGGCGCAAGAGTTGAAGTTGCCCCATACAAAGAAAACGCCGGAGACTTTGTATTGTGGAAGCCATCAACCGGTACTCTACCGGGTTGGGACAGTCCATGGGGTTATGGCCGTCCAGGCTGGCATATTGAATGCTCTGCCATGAGCAAAGCTTATTTAGGGGAAACTTTTGATATCCACGGAGGTGGTGTAGATTTAGTTTTTCCACACCATGAAAACGAAATTGCCCAAAGCTGTTGTGCGCACGCTACCGAACGCATGGCCATGGTTTGGATGCATAATGGTCACCTGATGGTTAATGGTGAGAAAATGTCGAAATCATTAGGAAATTTTTTCACAGTTCGTGATATTTTGGCAAATTACCCAGGAGAAGCCATTCGCTTTGCCTTTTTAAGCACCCACTACCGCCAACCAATTGATTGGACAGACAGCACCCCTAAACTAGCAAAAACTGCATTAGATCGTTTTTATAAAGCTATTGAATATGCTAATGCAGAAACAGAGGCTGCCGAACCAGTGTTTTCAGCCTTAGAGGATGATTTAAACACACCTTTGGCTATTAGCCACTTACATGAACTGACCAACATCGTATTTAAAACAACAGGTGCAGAACAAATTAAAGCGGCAAATACATTAAAGGCAAGTGGACAATTTTTAGGATTGCTAAATATTGAACCAAAGATTTGGTTCCAAGGTGATGTTGATAATGAAGTGATTGATCAGCTAGTTAAAGACAGACAAGAAGCAAAGCAATCAAAAAACTTTGCCGAAGCAGATCGTATTCGTAAAATCCTTATAGATCAAGGCATTACACTTGAAGATGGTCCGAATGACACCATTTGGCGACGTAGCTAGTTCTGTCCTTGCATGATTTTTTATTTATGCAACACAGCTATTGTGGCCATGCTGGTAAATCCTTAAAGAACATAGAAATTTGGCCGCCAAATCCTTTATAGCTGCCAAAAGGAGTATTGATTACTTTTTCTACGAAAGAGTCAATTTCTTTGTGGGTTTCCTTTAATACATCTTCTTTTGATTCGGCAAGTTTTTTTAAAAGACAAACGGCTTCTTTTACACGATCACTTTCTGGATCAAGGCAGGTACTTGTTCTGAAAAAACCTGCAGATATTCTGACTACAGCCACATGTAGGTTGTGTTCTGCTACTTCTTCATAAACAAGAGTGCCTAGCAAAAATTTCTGTTGTTTTTCTAGATATTCGTATTCCGGAATTTTCGCGATATCTGCTGCGAATAAGTTGAAAGCGATAATTGCAATTAGCAAAGCTTTGATAGTCATACTTATCTCCTTAGGTTGTAGTGCAAAATTTTTTGGGGAGTAATTTTACATTTTTCTTACAGTACCAAAGTATACAATGCGAATCGTAAAAAATTTATGAAGGAAGGGGATAGGCTCTTTCGGATTTATTCTGTCGCATCTGTTGATGACTAATGATTTTTTCCAAAGTAAGCAAAGTCATGGCACGGCAACGTCAAGCCAATTGAAGAAGTGAAAAAATAGGGTTATTGGTTCGAAAATCTAAGCGCAAATTTGGCGACGCTGCTAGTTCTGTTCTTGCATGACTTTTGATAAGTCAATTGTCATGCTTTTGCCTAAATCCTCTCTTTTTATAGTTAACAGGCTTTCTTTAAGTTCAAAGCCCCCAACAAATGGAAGGTGGAGATAAGCTATTTGTCTTGCTAAAATTCGATAACGCAGTACTGGATTATCAAATACTTGTTTTTCATATGCTGACTTATCCCAATCCCAGGCAGTATCAAGCTCTATTTTCAGTATGACTAAAGTACATGTAGTTAATGAGCCACCGCCATTTGAGCGGGTAACAATTACGCATTTATCATTATCAATTTTTCCAATAAAAACATATTCAAAAGAACAATTCTCTTTTTCTTTTTTTAAAGCATACCACATTAGTTTTCCATTCTTTTCAAATGTGACTTCACCAAAAAATTGATTTGAATTAATGGTGGCTAATAAATCAATCGCGATAACCCCAGGTATAGAATCGCTTAGCCATTGTTCCATTGCTTTAAAGGCCGCAGGAGTAATCGGCCTATCCATTAATGTAAATTTTTCTAATACTTCACTTTTAAGTGATTCAGCTGATTCTTTATCATAAGACTTTTCCAATATATCTTGTCTAGAATCATAATGTGGCTTAACCTTACCGTGAGTCGATTGGGCAGGAAAAAAGTTGCCAAAGACTACTGATACTAAGACAATAAGAACTTTTTTAAAAATTTTACACATAAAAACTTTTTGCAAAATAACAGGAACATTATGGGTAAAGTATGTAGTAAAATCAAGAACACTTCTTTTTATAGTAACTTAAGCAAAAAAACAAATGGGACAGAGTTATTTTCCGTGGTACATTGTTAATTTCCAAAGTACCAAATTATGAGTACCGTAAATGAGCACCATATTTCTTATGCTAAGCTTAGATAACTAATGCAACCAATTATCTTATTGCATCAAATTCAATTAGCTGAAAATTTAGGGGCTGTAGCCAGAGCCATGGGTAATTTTGGTTTAACCCAATTGCGCCTAATCCAGCCAAAATGTGACGTGGATGATCCAAAAGCCATAGCTATGTCGGCAGGTAATGAGAAAGTTATCGAAAATGCTAGCCTTTACCAAAGCTTGGAACATGCAGTTGGTGACTTAGAACTAGTTTTTGCAACCACCGCCACTGAACGCGAATTAATAAAAAACTACTATACGCCAAAATCAGCTATTCCTTTAATGTACGATAAAAAGGTTGGATTGTTATTTGGACCAGAGCGCACCGGTCTTAGTAACGAGGATTTATCCGTTGCAAACCATATTATCACAATCCCGGTGAATCCTGATTTTTCATCCCTCAACATTGGGCAAGCTGTGGTAGTCGTTTTGTATGAGTGGTATCAAAGCCAGGCCAATCAAGAATCATGGCTGCACCTGGGTGACACGAAACCTGTTAACCACAAAGAACTACATTATTTTTTTAAATCATTAGAAGCTGAGCTTGACCGGGTGAACTTTTGGCGTGTTCCCCACAAAAAAGAAAAAATGTGGCAAAATATAAGGGCTGCATTCCTAAGAATGCAGCCCACTGAACAAGAAGTTCGCACCCTTTACGGTGCGATTCAAGCTATTAAAGGTCTATAGGTCCGTACACCATTACTAAGTACTTATCCGCTGAACTTGGAAAAGGAAACGATTTTCTTCCAATTGCATCAACCACTAGACTGTGTGAACTAGGCTTACCATTCACTAAAGTAGTTCCTGGTGTTTCATAGGTGAAAACTGCTCTATCGCCACTACTGTTTCTAAGATTCTCAACAACTAAGTCAAGAACTATCTTGCCATCACTAGCTTTAAATTCACTAGCATCTTTTCCTAATAAACTTGGGTCTGTTGCTGCAACAACTTTTGAGTTTTCGTAACAAACAATTGTGTAACCTTTCGCCTTTGCAAGGGTAATTGCACCTGAAAGAGGTGTTTCGCGTTTATCTGCATTGATTTGTTCTTGGCCGTTAATGAATCTAAAAACTTCCCACGGACCACTCACACTTTTTGCGCCAGCAAGAATACCATCAGTAATTGATTGCATTTCTGCAACTTGAGTATCTTTCACGGTAGGTGCTGGTGCTGCTTTTTCAGTAACCTTAGGTGCACCTGCTTTTGCATGTTTCGTTGCTGCAACTACAGTCGCAACGGATAACGCCAATCCTATTAGTAATAATTTCAATTTCATAATTTAGAACTCCATACATTCATCATGATAAAATTCTAGCAAAATTTTCCAAAACTTTTCTATTATTTTATTGAAAGATCAAATTTATGTTTTAACCGTTGCTCAAAAGCACGTAGATAACAATCTATTTAGTAATGCTTATTGGTAAAATCCGCTTAATTAGCCAAGATCATCCAATAATTTATCAACCTCATCCCTTTTTGGCATAGCTTCTTCAACAATTTTTTTTGAAGATTCTACCACTTTTTTTGTAGCTAACTTTTTAGGAGGCTTATTAGCACCATCGTAAACATCTGGGCCCCGGTAAAATGCTGCTGCCACCATTGCTGGTAAACCACTTCCAGAACACGCGTTTGCCATCAGTTTATTCGTATCATTACCGGTCCAAACTCCAACCACCAAGTTTTGAAAGCCAATATCATTTTCAATTGGTTCACGTATACTGAAAAACCACGCATCTCGGTTGCCATTTTTGTCACCATTAGTACCAGTTTTTCCCATTACAGATGGCGAAACGTTGGCTCTAGATCCGCTACCACCTCCAACCACAGCCCTTAATAAGGTACGCATTTTTGCTAATGGTTCAGGTTTAATAACAACATGAGTTTGTTGCTCTTCACGGCGGTATAAAATATTACCTTCTTTATCGCGAATTTCTAAAATTCCATATGGCCAAACCGCGCGCCCTTGGTTAGCATAGGTGGCAAAAGAGGTAGTTAAATCAAGCAATGTACTTTCAATTGCCCCCAGTGACAAAGAAAGATGCTCTTCCATTTTACTGGTAATACCCAACCGGTGAGCTGCTTCAATAACTTTTTTAGGTGTAACTTTTTGCATTAAGCGAATTGCCACATGATTAACTGAACGAGCAAAAGCGTCATGCAAGCTAATTTCCCCTTGTGTCTTATATGTGTAATTACTTGGGCGCCAATTACCAATCACAACAGGACTATCGTCTATCATGTCTTCAGGGTTCATTCCATCTTCCATAGCAGCCAGATATGTAAACATTTTAAAGGATGATCCCGGCTGACGTAAGGCACTCGTTGCCCGGTTAAACTGACTCTTCTTATAATCTTGTCCACCAATCATAGCTCGGACAGCACCATCAGGGCTCATTGCAAGTAAACTTAACTGGCTAGTTTTTAGCTTTGCTCCCATATCAGCAATATAATCCAAGCAAACCCTATCGGCATGACGCTGCATAGCTGGATCAAGCGTAGTCACTACAATCAGATCACGATCCATGGAATTTATAAAATTAGGAATCAATTCGATAACCCAATCACAAAAATACTTAAAACTATTTTCCTGCTTGGAGCTTTCTAAAACGTGTATGCCTTCGTTAAAGTATTTTTGGGCATCTTTAATAAACCCAGCTTCCTCCATTAGTTGCAATACAATTTTTGCGCGCTCACGTGCTTTTTCTGGGTTAGATGAAGGTGAATATCTAGTTGGGGCTTTCATCAACCCTGCAATTACCGCCGCCTCAAATACACTTAATTCCCTGGCAGATTTATTAAAATAACGCTGGGAAGCTGCTTCAATTCCGTATGTTCCACCACCTAAATAAACTCTATTTAAGTACATGGTTAAAATTTCATCTTTAGTGAACTTCCATTCCAACCAAATTGCCAACAAAACGTCTAAAACCTTACGTTTTATTGAGCGATCATTTACCGGAAATAATCCCTGCCTTATAAGTAAGTCTTTAGCTAACTGCTGGGTTAAGGTTGACGCACCCTGCACCACACGTTTGGCTCGGTAGTTTTGATAGACCGCACGAATAATACCAAAAAAATCAACACCAAAATGGTAATAAAACCGACGATCTTCTACTGCCATCAGGGCTTGCGGTACGTGAATTGGTAAATCCTGTATTCGCACCATTTCATCAAATACATCGCCATAGGTATTGATTACTGTGCCATCCAAAGTCTGTATGGTAATACTTGGTGTACGCACGTTAGACTGAAGCGTATTCAGATCTGGCAAGTCTTGAGTAAACCACAGCAAAATAAGTCCAAAAAGAATTGTGCCCCAAATAGTTGCCAGCAAGCAAAAACGCCCAATAAGCCCCAAAAATGTTTTATTGCCGGTTTTTTTCTTTGTTTTAGGCTTTTTCTTTAAGGCCACGATTAACCTATGCAAACTGAAGTGGTAGAATCTATAGCGTAATAGACCCTACGATCAAGTCGTAGGGAAACTGTAGATATACCAAACGGCACTCCTAGTTTTCCTATGGCTTGGCCATAGTATCCAGTAAACATGTTCGATTTAAACTGCATAAAACCTATGCGTCCAAATTGACAACTTTCAAGGCGTTCGTAGTAATAAAATCACGACGTGGTTCAACAACATCACCCATTAAAGTTGAAAAAATCTCCTCACACTCTTCAGCGTGACTCATCTTAACTTGCAAAAGTGTACGTGATTCTGGGTCCATAGTCGTTTGCCCAAGCTCTTCATCATTCATTTCACCAAGGCCTTTGTTTCGTCTATAGCTGACCCCTTTACCACCTTGCTCCATTAAAGCTTTCGACAATTCGCCAATTGTGGAAAAGTCTTCTTGCTTACCTTCACGTGCGGTAATGTGTAAGGTCATTGATTTACCTAAAACATCACTTAATGCGGCACGCATACTTAGCAAACCTTTAGCTTCTGGGGTTGCTCGCAAAGATTCATCTAATAGGCATTTTTCATCAACTCCACCACAATTACGGATAAAGCTAATCGTATTTTCAGAATTACGCACAGATTTCCACATAGCGTTTTTAGCATCACTAGTGTTTAAATAACTAATTAAAGTGCTATCAGAATCAGGCAAGGTTTCATCAAAATAATTGAATACTAAAAGCCCCTCTAAAAGCAATCGATTGGGAATTCTTCGCGCTAAAGGTTTTAAGGTACTATCTGTTTTAATAATATGATTAGCTAATTGACGCCAATCGTTGCCTGCAATTTGTTCTCCTGAACTCAATACAAGGAATGAATCTTTGCATGCAGCATCAAGTAAATAGTTATCAAGTGCCGTTTGATCTTTCAAATACACAACAGATTGCCCACGTTTTACCGTATAAAGCGGCGGTTGCGCAATATACAAATGGCCACGCTTAATCAATTCAGGCATTTGTCGATAGAAAAAAGTCAATAATAGTGTACGAATATGGCTTCCATCCACATCGGCATCAGTCATGATAACAATTTTATGGTAGCGCAATTTTTCGGGATTAAAATCTTCCTGACCAATGCTTGTACCTAATGCGGTAATAATATTTCCGACCTGGTCGTTGCTAATAATTTTATCAAAACGAGCACGTTCCACATTTAAAATTTTCCCACGAATTGGCAAAATAGCCTGAAACTTGCGATTACGACCACCTTTTGCGGTACCACCTGCCGAGTCTCCCTCAACAATAAACAATTCGCATTTTGATGGATCACGCTCTTGGCAATCAGCCAATTTTCCTGGCAAAGACGCAATATCAAGAGCACCCTTACGACGCGTTAACTCACGCGCTTTTCTTGCAGCTTCTCGCGCTGCAGAAGCCTCAATTACCTTAGCAACAATGCTTCTTGCATGTGCTGGATTTTCCTCAAACCACTGCTCAATTGCCTTACCAACCACAGATTCAACAACCACCCTAACCTCAGAAGAGACTAGTTTATCCTTCGTCTGTGATGAAAACTTCGGATCAGGAACTTTTACTGATAAAATCGCACTCAGGCCTTCGCGAATATCATCGCCAGTGATTGACAGTTTAGAATCTTTTTTACCTTGGGGAGTCGCTGCAATGTAATTGCCAATAACTCTGGTTAAAGCGCCACGAAACCCAGCTAAGTGTGTGCCACCATCACGTTGCGGAATATTGTTAGTAAAACAAAGGGTACTTTCATGGTAGCTATCAGTCCATTCCATAGCTACTTCTACCGTCATAGCATCAACTGTCTGAGAGCAATAAAAAGGTTTATCATGCAATGCATGTTTTGCCTTATCTAAATATTTCACAAACTCGATTATACCACCTTCGTAGTGCAGTACATTTTCGTAAAAACTATCTGGTCGTTCATCGCGCAAAGTAATATGCACTCCAGAGTTTAAAAATGCTAACTCACGCAAACGATGCTCAATAGTAGAGTGGTCAAATTTGATATTAGTAAAAGTTTCTGCGGAAGGCATAAAGTGTACTTTCGTTCCTTTTTTACCATCAGATGGGCCAACCATCTCTAAGGCACCTTCGGGGACACCATGTTTAAAGCGCAAAAAATACTTCTGACTATTACGATAGATAATTAAATCCAAAAATTCAGACAAAGCATTTACCACCGAAACACCAACACCGTGTAAACCACCAGAAACCTTGTATGAATTCTGATCAAATTTTCCGCCCGCATGAAGCTGAGTCATGATCACTTCCGCTGCAGATACTCCCATTTCCGGGTGAATATCAACCGGTATACCACGTCCGTTATCGGAAACGCTAACAGAACCATCAGCCTCAATAGTCACAACAACGCGGTCGCAATGTCCGGCAAGAGCTTCGTCGATAGCATTATCAACCACCTCATAAACCATATGATGCAAACCTGAACCATCATCAGTATCACCAATATACATTCCAGGGCGCTTGCGAACTGCATCAAGTCCCTTCAATACTTTAATGGAATCCGCGGTATAATCTTCTTTTTCTATTGTTTTTGGTGTTGTCATGAAACGGTCCTTACTTGACTATTGTCAACTTCAAAACTTTGGGAATAATGCGATATAGCATCAAATGCCTTTAAATCTGTACCTGTAAAAAACACTTGGAGGACACCCTTATTATCAGTTCTTTGTTGCAACTTTATGAGCTGCTCAAACAATAGCACACGATTAGCAAAATCTAAATGTGAAATAACATCATCAAATAATAAAATCACAGGATTATTTACATGTTCTAAAAGATATTTTAAAAATGCTATCAATAATTTAGACAACAACATTTTTTGTTCCCCTGTTGAACACTTTTGGGCAGATTGATTTTTATGCAAAAAAAACACTTCCAAATCACTACGATGTGGCCCAAACAATGTCATTCCGGAAGCACCATCACGTAAACGATTTTGAAAAAGCTGCTTAAGGTAGTTTTCTTTTGCGGAATCATCTCCAACTAATACCTCTGCTGTACCTTGCATTTGTGCACTTATAGACTCATCAAACGGCAATAAATTTAAAAAATCTGAGCGATTTTTTTGCATCTTTAAACCAGCGTCAACAATATGTTCCTCAACTTTACTGATCCACACGGCATCAGCCTGAGTTTCCAGCAACCGTAAGCGTTCTTTTGTTGCATGTTCATAAGATTTTAAAATAGAAGCATGCTCTGGCCACAACACAAAAATCATGCGATCAATAAATTGCCGCCTCACTGATGGAGTATCCAAAAATAAACGATCTGTTTCAGGGGTTAACCAAAACAAACGCAAAATATCATTTAAGATTTTTTGGCTTTTTAAAGGTTCTTGGTTTAACAACCAAATCCGTTTTTTTAAACCCACTGCACTTACACCAGTACCGAGATTATAGTCATTAACTACTATTGAAGCCCCCCAAGGCACCAAAGTATTATGCTTTTGCAATTCAACTAATTCAGCTTTTCTTAAACCACGCCCTGGCGTAAATAATGAAATTGCCTCTAAAATATTCGTTTTACCCATACCATTAGGACCAGCAAAAACTACAAATGGCAGATTAATATCAAGAATCAATTCCTGATAACTTCTAAATGATTGTAATTGTAGGCGCTGAATCACTTGATGGCCCCAAATTCAAGACTAGCAAAATTACGGTATAATCCATCCTGCTGCATAAGCTGGGCATGCGTACCAATTTGCTCAATGTTTCCATGGTTTAAAACCAAAATTTTATCTGCTTCAATAACCGTACTAAGACGATGCGCAATTACCAAAGTTGTACACTCAGAGCGCATTGCCCTAAGGTTTTGCTGAACAATAAAATCACTCTCTGCGTCCAAAGAATTTGTCGCCTCATCAAGCAATAATATATTAGGTTGACGCAAAAGTACTCTAGCCAAAGCAAGGCGCTGCTTCTGACCTCCTGAAAGGCGCACACCACGGTAGCCAACCTTTGTTTGCAAACCATAAGGCAATACTGCAACAAATTGCTTCAAGTGCACTAATTCCAAAGCATGCCATAAATCATTCTCATTGACGGTATTTAACCCATAGGCCAAATTATCAAAAATCGTTGTAGAAAAAATTACAGGCTCTTGGGTAACAAGCCCCAATTGGCTGCGTATACTATCGGCACCAAGATCACGATAATTCACTCCATTAAGATAAATATCACCAGATGTTGGTTCATAAAATTTTAAAAGCAAAGAGAATATCGTGCTTTTCCCACCACCAGAAGGACCTACAATCGCCACAGTTTCCCCAGGATGCACACTGAAAGTCAGTTGTTCAAGAACGTTAAATTCTGGGCGGGATTGATAAGCAAAATTAACCTGGTGAATAGCCAAAATTCCATGATTTTTAATCAACTTAGTTTTGGTTGGCCAAATAACAGGAGGAGATATATCCATAATTTCTAATATACGGTCTCCAGCGCTTGCAGCACGGTAAAAATCCGCAAATATAGCAGAAAAAGATCCCAAAGAACCACACACTACTACTGCATAAAACAAAAATCCAAGTAAATCACCCTTAGTCAAAGATCCACTTGACACCATCTGTTCGCCCAAATAGGCAATCACACACAAGCCAGAAAAAATTAGCACCATGGCAAACCCAACCAATTTGGCGCGAGCCTTAGCTGCTTTTAAAACCGCTTCAACAAAATGAGAATTATAACCATGAAAAGCTGCCCTATCCTGCGTTGCATGAGAAAACAACAGCACAGTTTTTATATTATTCAAAGTTTCATCAATAAATTGCGCCAAATCCGCCAACACACTTTGAGCATAGCGCCCATGCACCCGTACGTTTTTTCCAAAATAAATTACAGGAAATAGTAAAGAAGAAACTATCACAACACTTAAAACCAGTAATTGCCAACTCGTAAAAGCCATCATAAAAATACCACCAATCACAATAAGCATATTGCGAACTATAATTCCTAAACTATTGGTGAGAACCAGTTGCAACAAGTTCATATCAGATGTCAAACGTGCAACCAAATTAGATGGCTGATATTCTTCAAAAAAAGCGATAGGAAATTTTAAGATATGATCAAAAATATCATAGCGCAAACGTGCCATTAGTTGCTCACCAATCCAGCTGATGTAATAGGTGCGCGCATAACTGGCTACGGCCATTATCACTACCCCAATACAAAGTCCCGTTAGCACAAACACAAAGTATTGAGACCCTTTAGAAAGCAAACCAACATTAACCGCAAAAATTAAAAATTTTCCAAAACCAAGTACCAACCCAGCAGCAACCGCAAGCATTACCGCCGCAAAAATCAAGGGTTTATAAAAATTTGGAATATAATCTCGCAACAGCCCCCAGAGCTTGCCAAGTGGAGCTTTATCATCATTTTTAGGACTCAAATCATCGTAAAAAGATTTCTCACGCATCAAGGTCATACCTCAAAATATCTTCCAAAACTCTACCTGTGCGAGTACATAACCATTGATTATCTTGATAAGCAAAATGATGCGCACCAGATAATGGTGATGAAAACCAAATTTGATCCATAACTCCGTGGTAATTTAGCAAAAACTGCCCTTTAGCATGATTAATTAACAGAGCATCTTCAAAATGATCTGCATCATAATTACTTTCCAAGAGATCGGATAAATCTGAAAGATATTTTAAGGCAATAGCTTTATGCACGTGGGAAAACTAGTAAAAACTTATGGCCCAATATACAAGGATAAACGTTAAAAATTCAATGGGAACAATAGATTGTAAACAACGAATAACCAGAAAACTGGTGGAGCCTAGGGGAATCGAACCCCTGACCTCTACAATGCCATCGTAGCGCTCTCCCATCTGAGCTAAGGCCCCTTTTATTTAAGTTTTAAGTTGAAAACACACTTGTGGCAAGTCAAAAACTCTACTAACTATAAAAAAACATAATTAAAAGTTTTATGCAGTGGGAAGATAGCGGCATATAGCCAACATATAATAATTTGACTATAATTATAGTCAAACTTTAACTTAGCACTGCAGTGACCTATTCCCATGATTTTCGCAAAAAAGTACTCGATGTAAAGGCAAAAGAAAACCTAAGTATGGCTAAGATTGCTAAACGCTTTGGCATTAGTTTAGCAAGTGTGCTGCGTTGGTCTAGGAATCTTAACGCTAAAACGAAACGCAATAAACCAGCTACAAAAATCGATATGGAGGCGCTGAAAAGTGATGTGGAGCAACACCCAGATGCCTATCAAGCTGAACGAGCAAAACGATTAGGAGTCAGTGAAAGTTGTGTGCAGTTTGCTCTCAGGCGCCTAAATGTCACCTATAAAAAAAACTCTGCAACACCCCAAAGCGGACAAAGAAAAACGCTCTGTTTTCTGCGAAGAGATTAAGAAACATGAAGAAAAGAGTCGCCCCCTAGTATTTATTGACGAGAGTGGTTTTGCACATGATATGCCACGCCTCCATGGATATGCTACAAAAGGCAGCCGCTGCTTTGGTAGTCATGATTGGGGTGCCAAAGGTAGGACCAACGTAATTGGCGCATTACTTTTGGGAACTTTATTAACCGTTAGCTTGTTTAAAGAAAACGTAAACACTGAGATATTTAGTGCATGGGTGACCCATGATCTCATTCCGAAATTACCACTTCAAAGCGTTGTCATCATGGATAACGCGAGCTTTCATAAGGGTATAGAGATGCAAAAAGCCATAGAAGATGCAGGTCATACTTTACTTTATCTACCCCCGTATTCACCAGATTTTAATCCTATCGAGAAAAAGTGGGCTCAGGCAAAGGCCATTAGACGAAGTGTGGGTGGTACTATAGATGATTTGTTTAAGCGGCATATTTTATAGTCAAATTATTATATGTTA
>CAMASM010000041.1 GCA_945860985.1 Candidatus Finniella inopinata | reverse complement strand
TTGTGGATTACTGTTTGCACAGGAATAACAAAGATTACCAAGCGTTGCCACTGTGATAATGTGCGATCAAACACATTACCTTGGGCCCTCTCTTTCGTGACTATGCCTAATCACAAATGAGTCTTCCACTATTTGCACGTTTTGTGATTGTAACCCCTTCACAAAACGTACATTGGGTACCAGTGTTCCTAATGCAGACATGTTGGTGGAACAATGATTTGCCTGCTTGATGGAACACCGTAACTTACACGGTGCGGTGTGTTATTTATTGATAGTTGTCACTAACTGGATTGCCACACAAGCTACGCTTGTTCGCAATGACGCAGATTTACCGGTTTTCTGTCATCATGAACCCAACGTAAGTTGGGTGTAATGATCCAGTTTTACAAGCTCTCTAGAAGATCATTTTGCGCTGCTTCTTCTATTTGGCTCCCTTTAAAAATATCATAAAGTGTCATTAACTTGCAAAAATTAATATGTCCCATGTAATTTTATTAAAATTTTATGGGTGTGATCCTAAAATGGTTCTCGCGTTACTTGCACACTACAATTAGCAGTTTCTTTTTTACTATTGGTTGCGGTAACTTCATAAAACCCTGCATTATCTGGTTTCCAAATGTATACACTTTCACATTTTGAGGATTTTCCAAGATAGTCACCGTTAACGTACCAAAGCGTTGGGCCATCTTCATTTGTACTCAAAAAAACTTCACCACTTTCAGGTACACAAATTGTTGTGTTGGTTTGTGGCACGGTTATTTTGAATTCATTTTTCTCAGTACTTTTAAACCTTAATTTATGGTCTGAGCTGCTGGTTTCTACAGTTAGGATGATTGGGGTAATTTTTAAGTAATTAAAAATTTGCATCATTAAAGGTGCAGCTATTTGGCGTCCATGGTAACCGGGGCAGGGGGTTCCATCTGCTTTACCTACCCAAATTCCAACTACGTGATCGCTATCATAGCCTATGCTCCAGGCATCACGAAAACCATAGCTTGTCCCTGTTTTGTAGGCAATGCCAGGGTTTTTGAGACGTTGATCTGGCATAGGAGTTTGCGCTAAGGTTTGGGTCACCCAGTTTTGTGCCATATTATTAAGTAATTTGCCTTCAGCAAGCAGCGCATAAAGTTGTACAAGGTCTTGCAGGCTTATACCAACTCCCCCCAGTCCAATTGCTAGCCCTGGTCGTTTGCTAGAGCTTTTATAAAATTGCATAGTAATTTTGCAGTGTTTTAGCCAGTCAAAAAAGTATCCTGGTCCAATTTGGTTTAAAACTTGAATTACGGGAGTGTTCAAAGATTGCTGTAAGGCCTCTTCAATTGAAAGTTCGCCATTGAATTGCATGTCAAAGTTTTCAGGTTTATAGCCTTTTAAGTTAATTGGTTGATCAGTTACTATTGTATGCGGATTAATAAGCCCACGCTCAATCGCAAGCCCATAAATAAATGGTTTTAAAAGTGAGCCAGGTGAGCGTTTTGCTTGGCACATATCATTACCACCTAGTCTATGTGTGCTGGTAACTCCACCTACATAAGCAATTATTTGTTGAGTCTTAAGGTTGTAAATAATGCATGCTGCATTCATTGGTTCAGGGAGTTTTTGTACGAAATTATCAATTAATTCGTTTACAGCGGTTTGGTGCGTCTTATCAAGGCAATTTGGTTTAATTTTTCCGTGCTTTTGGGCAATAAATCCGTGTGGTGCAAGTTTTACAAATGGAGTAGGTGTAACTATGCAGCTTTCGCTTAAAGCCTCTTTAACCTCTGAGCTATGTACAGGTAAACGTTGTAGAACCTTATTTTTAGCGGTATTAGCTTTTTCAATAAAACGATCTGGCCTTAAATTGCTTGGCGCTTGTGGTATTGCCACTAGCATGGCTTTGTAACTCAATGGCAAGCAATTTGGTTCCTTTGCGAAGTAATAAAGACTAGCAGCACGAATACCGTGTATGTTTCCTCCATAGGGAGAAAGGGTTAGGTAAATATTTAAAATTTTATCTTTACTAAATTGAAGACTTAGTCGCAGGGCTGTGTGCATTTCAATTAATTTGTTCAAAATTGTACGTGGTCTTGGGTTTAGGAGCCTTACTACTTGCATTGTAAGGGTTGATCCACCTGAAATGATTTTACCGGTACTAATGGCCTGCCAAACAGCGCGAATAAGGGAAAATGGATTAACCCCAGGATGAAAATAAAAAGATTTATCTTCAAAGTTAATTAGCAGTTCCTTAAATTGAGGATCAATTGTGTTTGATTTTAGCATCCAACAATCAAATTTATTGCGCTCTATGTGAATTAGTTCACCATTTTGGTCATACATAGTTAGTGATTCTTGTTCATATTTTTCAAGGCTAACGGGCCAAAACAAGCTTAAGGCAAAGATGATTAAACCAATTGCTGTAACAGTTTGCGTTTTTGTGGCAAAGTACAATCGAAACAAATGCTGTAGTCCCTATGGAATTTAAACTCTTAAAAGCTATATTAGAAAAACATCAACTTTGGGCAAATAAATCGTTAGGGCAGCATTTTTTGCACGATGAAGCAATTTGTAAGCGCATGGTCAAGCATTTGCAGCTTAAGGAGGGCACAGTTGTTGAGATTGGCCCAGGTCCTGGAAGCTTAACGGACATCCTATTAAAAGAACATCCTAAATTTTTTCTAGCTATTGAAAAAGATCAACGCTTTATCGATATTTTAAAAGAGTTTACAGTTCCCTCGGATACAACTTTTGAGGTTGTCCAAGCTGATGCTTTAAATACATCTGTTGCCCAGCTTTTACAAGCTAAAGGGCAACATGGCCCGTATCACATAGTGGCTAATTTACCGTACAATATTGGTACGGAATTACTAATTAATTGGATTGATGATATCGCAAATATTGCTTCAATTACGGTGATGCTACAAAAAGAGGTAGTTGATCGTATGCGAGCTAAGGTTGGTGGCGGCGACTATGGGCGTTTGGCGATAATTTTGCAGTCTTGTTTTGAGGTTCAGGAGTTGTTTCGTATTTCACCCCAGGCATTTATCCCCCAGCCCAAAGTTTTTTCAAGTGTGGTTTACCTTAAGCCAAAACAAAACATACCATCTACTGATGTAATAAAGACATTAGAAAAACTTACAGCCCTTGCTTTTTGCTATAGAAGAAAAATGCTGCGCTCTAGTCTTGGTAAGTCTTTGCCGTCGGTTGTGTGGCAGGAAATTTGTGATATGCTGAAACTTGATGAAACAAAACGTCCTGAACAAATAGATGTACAAACTTTTATTGCAATGGCAAATTTATGCAACAACAAAATTTAGGAAATAACTTAGCAAATTTGCGCACCTGGATGCGTCAGCAAGATGTGGAAGCGATCCATGTCCCAAGGCAAGATATGTTTCAGGGTGAATACGTTGCTGCTTGCGACGAGAGATTAGCCTGGGTTAGTGGTTTTACAGGAAGCGCTGGTTTTGCAATTATTACTTTAAATGCAGCGCATTTGTTTGTAGATGGTCGCTATACACTGCAGGCTGAGATGCAGGCTAAGGACTTTATTATTCACTCATTGATTCCTAGTGAAATCGATGAGGTTTGTGGTGGTTTACAAACCCTGCATTATGATCCTTGGTTAGTTTCTGCGCAGCAGGTATTGTCGTGGCAGGAACGTTTGGAAATGGTACCTTTGCACTTTAATCCAATTGATTTTTTGTGGCAGGATAGGCCGCTAGCAGAAATTAATTTAGCTTACGATTATTCAAGTGTTTATGCTGGTGTTGAACGAGAACAAAAGTTAGTGAATTTGCGCCAAACAATGCAAAGAGGTGGTATTCAGGTATGGCTGATTAGTAACCCAGAATCTGTTTGTTGGTTGTTGAATTTAAGAGGGCAAGATTTACCATATGTGCCTGTGGTGCATTGCATGACACTAGTTACTACGAATGAAGTTGTATTGTTTTGTGAGCCAGCAAAAATTTCACAAGTGTTGCAGCAAACTATTGGGGTTAAAGTTGTACATTTTAGCAATATGCTTTCAGTTTTAAAGTCTGAAAATTACACAATAACGGCATGTCGTGCCTCAACACCTGCAGCTTTGCTGGAGAGTGATCTTTCATTTGAATGGAAGGTTGATGTTTGTGAAATTAACCGGGCTAAAAAGAACAGCACAGAACAAAAAGGTATGAAAAATTGCCATAAGCGAGATGCGCTAGCTTTGCTACGTTTTTGGCAATGGTTCGAAAAGCAAAATTCTATTACGGAAATTGATGCGCAAGATTATTTGACTGCATGTAGGTCTGCAATCGAAATGTATCAAGGAGATAGTTTTGCCACGATTTCAGGATATGGAGCCCACGGGGCAATTGTGCATTATAGGGCTAACCATGAAACCAATTCAAAAATAGGGGATAGCCTTTATTTGCTTGATTCTGGTGGCCAGTATTTAGATGGCACAACAGATATAACGCGTGTTTTTTGCAAAGGTATTCCAACTCAAGAGCAGCGCACTCATTACACTTTAGTGCTTAAGGGGCACATTGCTTTGGCTAATATACGTTTCCCAGTTGGTACCACAGGTGCTCAGCTTGATGTCTTGGCGCGCCAATATTTGTGGGGGCAAGGTCTTGATTATGCCCATGGTACAGGCCACGGGGTTGGAAGCTTTCTTAATGTGCACGAGGGTCCACAAGGAATAAGTAAGGCGAATAAGGCAGTGCTAGAACCAGGTATGGTAGTGTCTAATGAGCCTGGACTGTATATTACCGGTCAATATGGCATCCGCATTGAAAATTTACAGATGGTGCAAAATTCGGCGCATGACTATTATTTGGAATTTGTGCAGCTGACACTGGTTCCATATGAGGCAAAGTTAATTGATTGGGCTATGATAAATGCAGCTGAGTTAGCTTGGTTGCAAAAATATTACCAGGCTGTCCAAGAACATGTTGCCCCATTGCTAAATGCGGATGAGAAAATTTGGTTGCAAAACAAACTGATTTTAAGTTAATCCAAACAAGGACAAATTCATGACAAATTTTTCTCCATCCAGAGTTTTAAAAAAAGCTTTCCTACTTGCTATAACTACAGTGATCTTTACTTTTTCACAATCGATCAATGCTAAAACAAAAATGAACCGTGGAGATGTAGAAAAAAAATCATACGGTAAAAAATTTGCTAACAATATTCGAGAAGAAGTATTAAAAAATTTTACGTTATTGGGAAAGCCTATTACTCCAGCAATATTTAATTGGATGGAGCCCCAGATAAGTGATCTGATACCTGGTATTCTTGCAGTTGATTTATTGGCATCTATTGGTTCCAATCAATTTTCTGATGATTTTACTTCTACAAAAGGAGAAAAATTAACCTGGCATTCTTTAAAAAATAGAGATGAAGAAGATCGTTCTTTTTATGACTATGCCTTTATTGGAAAAATTGGCCAAGATAAGTGTATAATTGTGACCCGTTCAAATGGAGGTGGGACATTAACTACAAGCAGGTTAATAATTTTAAAAATAGTTGTAGATAAAGGCTATGATTGGGATAATTCCGCATATGAAAAACAAGCATTTGATAAGCCAGTACCTCGTTATAGAGTTTTAGCAAAACAAATAGCTTATCTTTATCTTTCGTTTGTGGGAGATTTTGTTCTTGAAGGTAATGTTCTAAAAATGAAAAGAAAAGACCTTGGAAAAGAAAATATTATCGATTTATCAAAAATTGCGAAAGCTTAACAGATATTAAGTTTTTTATGACTATTCTGTAGTGAAATATAGAAAAGCCTTGACTATTCTGCAATACAAAACAGAATAGTCATATGATTAGAGCGCAAGAAGCATTCTATATATTGCTTTATTAATTCAATTACAAACTAACTTTAGCTTTTGTTTGTACAAATTCTATAAATTCTTTTTCAAGTGATTGTTTTGTGGACTCAAACTTTTTCAAAGATACTCCAGTTAATTTAAGTGTTGGCAAAGACTGAACTTTCATTGGGTTAATGTTTCTGCCATTTAATATCACTTCAAAGTGTAAGTGGGGGCCGCTTGAGTTACCGGTTGTGCCAACCGCACCAATTTGCTGGCGTTGTCCGACATGAGTACCACATTTAACATTAATGCGGCTTAAATGCCCATAAAGGGTTCTGTAACCGCTTGTGTGGGTTATTTCCACACAATTACCATAGCCACCATACCAACCAGCACGCGTGACTCTGCCATCACCAGCAGCAAGTACTGGAGTGCCTGTAGGGGCTCCAAAATCAACACCTTTATGCATTTTAGTGTAGCCTTGAATTGGATGGCGGCGCATGCCAAACCCAGAAGTTACACACAATTTTGTAGCGTTTAATGGGGTTTGCAAAAGTGAGCGGTTCATACTGCTCCCTTTTTCATCAAAAAACCGCACCTTACCATTTTCTTCGTACGCAAACATCTTGTAATCTGCGCCACCAGTTTTTAAGGATACGTATTTAAGTTGTTTAATTTGTACTACATTACCATTTGAATCATTCAATGTGTTGCACTGAATTCTAAAGGAAGCTCCTGCTTTTATGCCATGTTGAAAGTTTACGACGTTACTTAAAACATCTACAGCTTCTTGTACAAGCTTTACAGGTACTCCAGCTTTTATTGCACTGCTATAAAAACTTGAATTTAAATTGCCTTCAAAAACGTGGACAGCAGGGGTTAGTTGGATTTTTTCAACTCGGCAAGCATATGTACCATCATTTTTAGAAACAACCAGTTTTGTTTCAACAGAAGGGCGTGCCGTAAATGATTTAATTTCTATACCTGATTCATCCTTGATATAGCTAATGTTAAAGCTTTGTCCAGCTTTTAGACTTTTGTTGGGTAAGTGTTTTTCAAGGGAAGCTGCAATTTGTGAAGCCACGCTATTTTCGGCACCAAATGCTATTAGCATCTTTTCAATATTGCTACCTTTGGCAAGTATTAATGTAGTTTCTTGGATTCTTGGAGTTTTTGATTCATTGATTTCGGATTGATTAGCTACTGCAAATTCTACTGTTTGCTTATTACTTCGTTTATAGTGTTTAACTACCTTTGCAGATGCAAACACTACCATAGTGACAGATAGAACTGTCGCTAGGTGCTTATAGTGAACATATTTGCGCAAAACAATACTCCTCTTCCATAAACAACGTCGTAAGTATCCCAAATTTATCAGGACAAGTCAATGTGGCCCTGAATTACTTAGGCTTCTCAATTATCTCGGTGAGTGCGTTCTTCGCGTTCGTGGCGTTCCTGCGCTTCAATACTTAAGGTGGCAATTGGTCGTGCTTCTAAGCGCTTTATGCCAATTGGTTCGCCGGTTTCTTCACAGTAACCGTAGGTGCCAGTGTCAATGCGGCTGATTGCTTCGTTAATTTTTTTTAATAATTTAAATTCTCTATTACGCGCTCTAAGGGTTAGCTTGTAGTCAGCT
This sequence comes from Candidatus Finniella inopinata, assembly GCA_945860985.1. Lineage (GTDB taxonomy): Bacteria > Pseudomonadota > Alphaproteobacteria > Paracaedibacterales > CAITNM01 > CAITNM01. The sequence continues at coordinate 8,119 of CAMASM010000041.1, read as the reverse complement.
TCTTTTGCCGCTGCATCGATTAAATCTGGTTCCACTCGATTATCTAGCATGTCAGTCATAGTTTCTGAGCAGTCTTGTAAAATCTGATCGCGCCAATTAATTAACTTCTTTTTGAAATATTCAAGTTGCGCAGTGCTCATGAATTCTTCATTTGCCTGAGGTGTATATCCTACTTGTTCAATTTCAGCTGTGGTTTTGTCACTCATTAATAACCTATTAGAAAAGTTCTATACATTATTACACTGAATTTTTAAAATTTTCACAACATAAATTTAATTGCCGCTATTCTCACCATTTTACTTAAATATTTACTTAAAACTAACTGTAAATTAAACTATCTTGCATATAATATATAATATATAATATAAATTTATTTTTTATTATGGAATTATTATATGTGTAAATTTTTAAAAAAGTATAAATATACAATTTTCAGCTTAATATTTTTATCATCGGCACCTATATATAGTAGTTCTGAAAAACATTCAGTAGATGCTGATGATATATTGGGTGTCGCGCAACCTAGTCCAAAGCCAGCAGTAACGACTTGCGTATATCAGACTACTGAAGACGAATATAATAAAATGCCTGATGAATATACTCACTCAATTAGTTTTTCAGGTGCTGGTTTTAGCTTTCCTTGGTATTTGGGAGTAGCTACCTATTTGCAGGAAAAATATAATGATAAATTGCCAAAGGTATGTTTTTTAGGTGCTTCCGCAGGTGCTATGGTATCAACCCTTTTAGTCTGTAATGTAAAGATTGCAAAAGATGTAATGGGCATTAATGTTAAAAACGATGGTGATGGTGTTTACACCCCCCAATTACTACAGAATGGTGGATTTAATTATTCAGGTAATGGCTGGCTCGATAAAGTTTACGGTAATCCACTTATTACAGAAAGCACAACGGGGGTTTATGGCCATATCTTTGACGCTATGCGTAGCACAGACAACGATACTCGCTTATTACCAAACGGTTGTGAAAACATGGCTACCAATAGAGCAACCTTTTCATTAACTAACATTACTTCATGGTGACCAACAAATGAGCGCATTAATCAATTTGCTTCAAGAGATGATTTAATAGATTATATTTTGGCTTCAGGCCACATACCATTTCTGGTTAATGGAGATTTGTATGCTGAAGTTAATGGAAAAAAATATATTGATGGCGGTGCTTTGGATTTTCAGCCGGTATTTAATGAAAATACCATTAGAGTAAGTCCTTACATGGACACAATCTGGGGCAAGACACCTTTAATATTATGGATAGGTTTATATGGCACTACTGGTGTGGAACGTAATCGCAATATGTTTAATGATGGCTATCACTTTGCCAAAAACGAAGATGAAAAGCCCGCAAAACCGTGTAAAAATCAAGAGGCTCATGGCATTTGGGCACCTTTAAATCAAATCACTTAATTACCATAACCCAATAACACAAGCTATTGGGTTATCTTAGATCTCTTGCAAAAACTAAGGCATGGCCACTTACCCAATTGTAGATAGCAGCTAAATATCAAACCTTGTTGTACCTAAACCGCATTTAAAAGTTTGTGTATTTTTAACTATATATTAAGTATTATAATGTATATTAGTAATTATATACAGGTAATTTTATAGTATAGGAGAATATATGTACAAATTTTTTAAGCAATATGCCCTAATAGTCTTCAGCTTATTATCGTTTAGCACTGCATATTCCACGTCAAGTATCACTACGGTAGATAATCCTCCATTTGATACAGGACTTCCTTTAATACGTCCTAGTACTACTGAAAGATATCAAAAAGCAATCAGCTGGTCAGGAGCAGCCTTTCGTTTTCCTTGGGAATTTGGAGCAGCTGCATTTTTACAAGCAAAATATCCGACACAACTGCCTAAGGTATGTTTTATAGGGGCTTCAGCAGGTGCTATGACCTCAACTCTTTTAGCTTGTGATGTGAAGATTGCAAGAGATGTAATGGGCATTAAAGTGAAAAGTGACGGTGTTACCCCTATATTAAAGCAAGGCAAGTTTCAATATACAAATGATGGCTGGATTGATAAAGTCTATGACAAGCTTTCAAAGGACTCAACAGGAGTTTACTTCAATATTTTTGAAGCGATTAGGGATACAGAAATAGAAAAAGACAATTCATTATTGCTGGATGGCTATGAAGAAAGGGCTACTAATAGAGCAACATTTGCATTAACTAAAGTTACTTTATCGTCACAAACTAAGCAACGCATTAATCAATTTGGCTCAAAACAAGATTTAATCGATTATGGTTTTGCTTCAGGCCACCTACCATATCTGGTTGATGGCACCCCTTATGTAACAGTGAATGGGCAAAATTACATTGATGGCGGTTTTTTGGATAATCAACCAATATTTGCAGAAAGTAATACAATTAAATTATGGCCTTACATGGACTCAATTTTGAGTACTGCACCTCTATCGTGGTTTTCTTTTTATGGCACTACTGACATGGACCGTAATCGAGGTATATTTAAGGATGGCTATAACTTTGCCAAAAGCGAATATGCAAAATCAGGCCATGGCATTTGGGCGTCTTTAAACGCTATCACTTAATTGCCATCTACTATAACCCAAGAGCATAAGCTCTTGGGTTACCATTTGGTCTATTGCAAGACCTCACACTTAGTCTTTTACCTAAATTATAGAAAACCGATAATTTTCATTTTAAGGTTCGTGTATTATTAACTATATATTAATTATTTTAATGTACATTTGTCTATATAAATGTACATCGGAGTATTAAATGTATTTAAATTCATGTAATAATTTAAGTAAAAATATTTCTATAATTTTAAGCCTTACGTTTTTAAGTGCTGGTGCTTTTGCGTCAGGTGATACCGTATCCCCAGATGATATTGATTTATTGACAAACGATCTATTGGGTGGTGCGCCGCAGAGTTCAAAGAAAATAGAGACTCGCGTATATCAGTCTAGTGAAGATGGATATAAAAGAGTACCTAATAGAACATCTAATGCAGTATATACTCACTCAATCAGCTTTTCAGGTGCAGCATTTCGCTATCCTTGGCATTTTGGGGTAGCTGCGTACTTACAGGAAAAATATAATGATAAATTACCAAATGTATGTTTTTTAGGTGCTTCAGCAGGTGCTATGGTATCAACCCTTTTAGCCTGTGATGTAAAGATTGCAAATTATGTAATGGGGATTGAAGTTAAAGGCAATACTAATAGCGATGTTTATACCCCTAAATTAACAGCAGCTGGTGGATTTAATTATTCAGGTGATGGTTGGCTCGATAAAGTCTATAGCAATCGACTTATTACACAAAGCACAACGGGGGTTTATGGTCATATCTTTGACGCTCTGCGTGCCACAAACAAACAAATTCCATTATTAACAAACGGTTGTGAAACAATGACTACTAATAAAGCAACCTTTTCATTAACTAACATTACTTCATGGTGGCCCAAAAATGAGCGCATTAATCAATTTGCTTCAACAGATGATTTAATAAATTATGTTTTGGCCTCTGGTCATTTGCCATTTTTGGTTGATGGAAGTGCTTATGCAAGAGTTAATGGAAAAAAGTATGTTGATGGAGGTATTACCGATAACCAACCAATCTTTAATGGCCAAACCATTACAGTATGGCCTTACATGGGAACAATCTGGGGCAGTACAGCTTTATCGTGGTTATCTTTGTATGGCAATTCTGATATGGAGCGCAATCGTGATATATTCACAGATGGCTATATTTTTGCAAAAAGCGAAGATGAAAAACTAGGTGGTGGTATTTGGGCACCTTTAAAAACGATCAATTAATTACCCAATCGCACAAAACCCAGGAGAAGGTAACTCCTGGGTTTAGCTTGCAATTTTTAAATATATATTAAATCTTTACATCGGCTTATATGGGGACCATTTTGGATAGGAAGCCTTTCCGCGGTTGTCTTGGTATGGAACTGCATCAATGGAGCGTAGTCGAAATATGTATAGAGACGGGTAATCTATACGCCAAGAGTCATACCGAGCTTTGGGTGCCTTTAGAAGTATTAAAAAAATAAGTAAATAAAATAGAAGCTTACCTAATAATATATTTTGTGATATCATCTTAAAAACTAAATTTTAAAATAAAAATGCCTAATTACTCACGATATGTTTTGTTTTTTGCTTTTATTTGTTTATCAGTAATCTCCCCATGTGAGAATCAAACCAAAAGCAAAGTTTCTGTAGTTGATTCATGGTGTGCAAAATTATTACAGGGTGCCAAAAAGCAAATTGGCAAAACTATAAGATATGATCCTTCATATCAGCGTATGAATTATCCAAATGGCGACGTGCCTATTGAGTACGGGGTTTGTACAGATGTTATTGTTAGGGCGTTTCGTTTTATAGGCATTGATTTGCAAAAATTAATTCATGAAGACATGAAAAAAAACTGGTCGACATATCCAAAATTATGGGGGTTAAAAGGACCAGATAAGAACATTGATCACCGTCGTGTTCCAAATTTAGCAAAATTCTTTACTCATATTGGCATGCTGAATAAAGATCCTAATTTTTTACCAGGAGATTTGGTAATCTGGGATTTAGGAGGAGGTATTCTTCATGTGGGCATTTTAAGTGAAAAAAAAGAAGCAGGAGATTACCTTGTAGTCCACAACATTAGCAGTGGTGTTAAACAGGAAAACATTTTGAATGCCTATAAAGTTGTGCAAAAATTTCGCATAAACGAAACCGCCCTTAAAAATTTAAAAATTATATAATTGTCAATTTTTGTTTCTGATATTTGTGGTATATTCATGCAACATCTTTCAAATAATTTTAAAAATGTCGCTTCAAGATCCAGCTATTAAAAATCAGGTAATCACTCTTGGCTGTCGTTTGAATACCTACGAATCAAAGGTTATTGAGGATCTAGCTGCCCAAGCTGGTTTATCTAACAAAATTTTTATTAATACATGCGCAGTGACAGCAGAAGCTGAGCGTCAGGCACGCCAAATTATTAGAAAAACTCGCCGAGAAAATCCCGATGCTGAGATTATCGTAACTGGTTGCAGTGCCCAAATTAACCCCAATCAGTACCGAGACATGCCTGAAGTTTACAAGGTGATTGGGAATGAAGAAAAGACTCAAATCAGTACCTATCTGAATTTGCACGACAGCGATCGAGTTGTGGTTAGTGACATCATGGAAGTCAAAGAAACTGCAGCGCACTTAGTTTCAGGGTTTGATGGTAAAGCGCGCGCCTTTGTTCAGGTACAAAATGGCTGTAATCACCGATGCACTTTTTGCACAATTCCATTTGGGCGAGGTAATTCGCGTAGTGTCGCGATTGGCGAAATAGTTAATCAAATTCGTAAATTGTTAGAAGGTGGATATCAAGAAATTGTCTTTACCGGTGTAGATATTACCGCTTATGGGGCAGATCTTCCGGGGCAGCCTAATTTGGGGCAGATGATTCGAAGAGTGTTGGCATTAGTACCAGAGCTTAAGCGTTTAAGATTATCATCTATCGATTCGGTGGAGATTGATGAAGATTTGTGGGGATTAATTGCTGATGAATCTAGGTTAATGCCGCACTTGCATTTGAGTTTGCAGGCTGGTGATAACATGATTTTAAAGCGCATGAAGCGAAGGCATTTAAGGGAAGATGCCATTTTGTTTAGTAAGCGTGCTAAAGATTTACGGCCAGATGTAGTCTTTGGGGCTGATTTGATTGCCGGTTTTCCAACAGAAACTGATGAAATGTTTGCTAATAGTTTGCGAATTGTTGATGAATGTGACTTAACTTATTTGCATGTGTTTCCATACTCCAAAAGACCTGGAACACCGGCGGCTCGCATGCCTCAGGTTAAAGGTAACATAATAAAAGAGCGTGCTCGACAGTTAAGGATCGCGGGTGAACAAGCGCAATTGCGTAAATTTAAAGAATTTGAAGGTCAGATTTTGAATGTTTTGGTAGAAGAATCTAATGATAATTTTATTAAGGGTAAAACAGATCATTTTGCGCCAATTCAAATTCAAGGCAATGCTAATGTTGCTAGTGTTATTTCAGTTAAAGTTATCGCTTATAATGATGAATATTTGATAGGGCATTTGGTATGAGTTTTTGGAAAAAATTAAAGAGTGGCCTTTCTAAAACTTCTCAAAATCTTACCCAAGGTATTGTTAGTGTTTTTACCCATAAAAAGCTTGATGAAGCAACTTTGGATGCTTTTGAAGATTTGTTGATTCAAGCTGATATGGGAGTAAAGGTTGCGGCTGAGTTTCGCGAATCTCTTAAAAAACAACGTATGCACCAAGAAATTTCAGAACAAGAAATTAAAGAATGGCTTGCTGCTGAAATTGCTAAATCTTTAGAACCGGTGGCTGTACCTTTAAACATTTTAAACCATGCTCCCCATGTAATACTAATGATTGGTGTTAATGGGGTAGGCAAAACTACCACAATTGCAAAGATGAGTCAGCAGTGGGTTAATGAGGGCAGAAGTGTATTGTGGGCTGCTTGCGATACTTTTAGATCAGCTGCAGTAGAACAATTGCAGGTTTGGGGTGGGCGCTTAAACATAGACGTTTGCACAACCAAACCGAATGGCGATGCTGCAGGACTTGCTTTTGATGCTTATCAACAAGCTAAAAATAAACAGGTTGATATTTTGTGTATTGATACTGCAGGTAGATTGCAAAACAAAAAACACTTAATGGAAGAATTAGAAAAGATTGTTAGGGTATTGAAAAAAGCCGATGCTAATGCTCCGCATACTGTGCTGTTGGTGCTTGATGCAACAACCGGACAAAATGCAGTTGAACAGGTTAAGACTTTCCAAGAAATGATCGGTATTCATGGTTTGGTAGTTACTAAACTTGATGGTACTGCCCGTGGCGGGGTAGTGGTGGCTTTGTCTAAACAATTTAATATACCAATCGTTGCTTTGGGGGTAGGGGAGTCGGCAGATGACCTTAGGCCATTTAAAGCAGAGGACTTTGCCGCTGCCTTAGTGGGGTAGGTGTTACCAAGAAAAAGAGCTACCTATTCCAAATATTTCAGCAATGCCTGATGCTTTTAGTGATTCACAAAGTTTTTCTCTTTCGAATGATCTTTTAAGTTCTTCTTGTTCGTGTGCAGATAATTTTTTTGGTACTGTTAGAGGTGCTACAAACCAGTCTTTATGTAGGGTACCCAATATTGTAGCAGTTTTCGAAGGCGGAGTTTTTTCAGCATCATCTGATGCTAATAAATCTGTATTTATGCTAAAGCATATCAAGAATGCAGATGTTTGTAATATTTTTTTGCAAAATTGCATAAGATTTTTCTGTAAAATTATCACTTCAGTAGTATGGTGCTATTTTCAGATAATTGTAATAAAAAATATGAGTTTTTACAAAGATTTCGCTGCTGCCTTAGTTGGATATAGTTTTTAAAATATACCAAAATAACTAAGTGTCTTACAAAGCATTAGTCCCATGGCTGTGTATACAACAGCACATTTTACGTAGTGCGACATAGGGGTTGGGGTAATATATTGCCCAATTATATCTGCTACACGTGATTGTCTTATCCATTCTTCATGCACTCCAAGCATAATTACACTTTCTTTGTCTCCTAGGTAATTGTGCATAAATGGTACAGTAATTCCTAGAGCGGCAAGATATTTAAGTTTTCTCTCTGCTTTTAATTTTAGTTTTTTAGCTAAAGAAAAATTTGTTCCTAATCCAAATCTTGATGGAATTCCAACGTAATCTTCTCCAAGAAATGCCCCACCACCACTCATTCCTGGTCTAATGCCAGCCTGATATTCTAAAAGAGGTTTTATTCTTATAGTTGGTTGTTGGGGATTTGAATAATCAAATTCACTTCCTATTGTGGACGCAGCAAGGAAAAATTTCTGATTTAGAACTTGTGCAGACGCATGGAAGCAATTAATAGGACAAGTTACTGCTCTTTTTCTGCCATCATTACGCCCAAGGTAATCCTTAAAACCACCGCCTGTTCTAAAATGAAGTGCAACACCATAAGATGTTAGTTGAAATACAAACAAAAAAATGGAGTTGCATTTGGAAAAATATCACCACTTATCTTATGAGGAAAGAGTGAAAATAGCGAAGCTTTGGCAATCGAAGTCCTCAATC
>CAMASM010000040.1 GCA_945860985.1 Candidatus Finniella inopinata | reverse complement strand
GCGGGGAGTTTGCGAAGCTTTTACACCACCGGAATGTTGTTGTTTAAGCCAGATGAGAAACAAGATTTACGTAAAATCATGTTTGAATTACGGAATGGCAAGAGTATCCCCACAAAATTGGTAGATAAGCTTAACGGCAGATGGCAAGAGATCGAGTTAAACTCTGAACGGATTGTACGTAAAGATTATGGCGAGAAACTCGATGCTGAACGTAACCGCTGTCAAGATGTTATCTTACAAATACTCCTTAATGAGGCACGTAAGGGGAAATTATATACCCCAACGCAATTTGGTCAGGCTTTTGATGGTAAAGTAGGATTGGGCGGTGAGAGGACGGTTCGTCGTCGGTTAGATGTTTTAGCTACCAAAGGCTTTATTAAATTCAATAAGGATAAGGAGCTTACGATAGGCATCAAGAGCAAATACGGTGTAATGTGTGTCGAAGACATGGAAGTGCTAGCTGGTCAAGAAATTGATCTTGAAACTGGTGAAGTAACTCCGCTGATTCGGCGTGTACTGCCAACCCATTTTAAAGAAAGCCAGACAGGCGCAATTTTACCAGTAGAGAATCCCGAAGTCTGGGTGTATTTGGAGGATACATAGTAAAATCTTATTTGGGAGATGGCAAAGTGCATTCTAGGCAAGATATAGTTTAAAAATGTAAATAGCACGTGAAAAAGCAATATTTTTTAACGGCTAAGAAGCTGATTTATGAGATTAAGTGGCTAAATGTCTAGAAATTTGAGAAAAACTCCAAATTTTAGCTCACTTGTTTATTACTCTGAATAGGTCTAGATAGTAAACATTGGTATAGAGTCTAAAGCGAATGTGGGTATCTTTTCCTCTTTAAATCGTCAACAAAAAGAGGCAGTTGGACTGCTGCAAATTGGTACCTTTCTTGAGTATTTTGATTTGCTGCTCTATGTACATATGGCAGTTCTGCTCAACGAATTATTTTTTCCCAAGACTGATCCACATACTGCTTCTTTGCTTGCTGCATTCGCTTTTTGTTGTACTTATGTACTTAGGCCGTTCGGAGCATTATTATTTGGCTATCTTGGAGACAGCATAGGCAGAAAAACAACCGTAATTATCACAACGATGATGATGGCTGTGTCTTGTATTGTAATGGCGAATCTACCAACTTATTCTCAGGTAGGCATAATAGCCACATGGGTTGTGACCATCTGTCGTATAGTTCAGGGTTTATCTTCAATGGGCGAAATAATAGGAGCACAAATTTATGTTTCAGAAATTACCAAACCACCATCTGGTTATGTTTCTGTTTCCTTTGTAAGTCTCGCGTCTGCAGTAGGGGGAATGGCCGCTTTGGGTGTTGCAACCCTATCAACGCGTCATGGTTTTGACTGGAGAATAGCTTTCTGGGTTGGTGCTGGTATTGCTATGGTAGGTTCTGTTGCGCGAACGCGATTGAGAGAAACTCCAGAATTCCTTGAAATGAAAAATAAAATAAAGGTTGCTAAGAAGAATCGTGGGCAAGTTTGTCACGATAAAATCTATTATCCTACGTTGATAGCATATTTCCTTATTCAATGTGGTTGGCCTCTTTCTTTTTTTCTTGGTTTTTTTTATTTTAACGCAACCTTAAAACAGGTATTTGGTTATTCAGCTGAAGACATTATTTTACATAATTTTTACTTAACAACTGTCCCTGTTTTTCAAGGAATTGCTTTAGCTATAATGAGTTATTACATAAATCCTCTTACTATATTAAGAATAAAAGGTTACATGTTTACAGTGTTAATGATTTTTATTGCAGCCCTTATAAATACTTGTACAAGTGCGCATCAGATATTTGTATTGCAGGCACTGATTTTGGTCCTTTGTCTTAATGATTTTCCAGCCCAATATATTTTCATCAAACAAATGCCTGTGCATAGACGTTTTACAGCGAGCGGTTTTATTTATGCGTCCTCACGTGCATTGACATATATTATTACGTCATTCGGCATTGTGTACCTAACAGAAAGTTTTGGTCATTGGGGGTTATTATTCATTACAGTTCCATTATGTACAACATACTTATTATCTATTAATTATTTTGAAAAACTAGAGAACTCTGAAAAAAATATCAAGTCTATAAGCTGTTTGGGATACAAATGAGAGCATTTTATAGTATAGCGCTTAGTTTATGTTTCTATGGACTGAGCAGTAGCCAATCACTCGGGATGGATGCTGATAATGGTGCGGATTCTCGTACTCCATATGGACTAAGTAGTAGCCAATCACTCAGGATGGATATCGGTGATGGTGGTGAAAATAATCCTAGTAAAAACGAGATCTCTCTCCTTTATAGAAAGTGCTTCGAACAAGATTTAGAAAACAAGTGCCGTTCTATAAAGTACCTTTCCTCACTGTTAGGGTTTGGAGCTGGTGTTCCTTATATGGCAAGCTCGTTAAAAGCAGGAGAATATTATGGGTCTAGGATCTTGGGTTATTATTTTTGCACATCTACTATTTTATTTTCCGGAGGAATATCTGCCTGGGCTATATGGGAACTTCTTGAAGATTGTGACATTGAGACATCTTCTACTAGATGTAATCCTAAATTAGGTAAAGCTTTAGGCTCTGTAGTGCTAGGCGCCTTATCTAGTATTCCTCAGGTTTATATTGCGTATAAATATAATGCAGTAAAAGAAATAGCAGCAGTAAGCTTTGTATATGAGGGTGTTATAAGAGCCTTAGGATTTAATAAGGCTATTGGGGGGATTAAGCGTGCAGTTTTAAAATGCAAAACTTCTCCCGATTTAAAAATAAGGGAAAATAAAGCATTAGAGGTTATAGAGACTTCCCAAGCAGGCCTTATTGCTCTTCGAAGGTACGATCTTCCACTAAACGAGGAATTACAAAGGTTGAGTGTTTCTAAAGATATTTATTCCTATTTAAGTGACCCTTTAACTTTAACGGATACAAATATAACATTACCTCAGCATTACGCTAGTGGTATTCCAAGAAGGTTTGTTCAATATGCAGCATTAATTTTCCCGACAGGTGGAGCATTCGTTAATTTTATTTTAGCGTATAAAGGCATAAATCTTTTAATTGAAAACCACGTAGCTGTAAGTCTATTAAGCGTCATTTCAATTTCACCAACTTTTATTTTAGATAGTTATGCCACTAAGAAGATTGCGGGAAGTTGTTTTGATGTATTATACAATATTAAAAATAACCAAAATAGGATAGATTTAGATTACTTTGAAAGCTTTTACCCTAAGACAAAGAAAATTATGCTGGCTAGTGCTTTTATCTTCGCTGCTTCTTCTACAATGGCCAGCGCATATGTGGCTTTAGATAACCTAGAGGACACATTTTTAGATTCAGGAAAATACTTTTTTATGTCGTTAACTGCTATAACAGCTGTAAAGCTAGGATCATTTGGTATAGCTCAAACCTTACTGAATTTTGGAGGAGCATTTTTAGGTAAATTTAAAAAAAGTGCTTCTTATACCTATACCTGCTTAAAAAAACTCTCAGCTCTCAAAGAACGAATAAGGAATACTAATCCAGTAGTAGTGCACGAATTTTTAGCCGAAGTGCAGTAGGGAGTGAAGAAGTTATAAAAATTTTATTTTCCATGGAGCGGATATGGGTCGGTTATATATAGCCAAACCAATATAATTTGAGTATAGTTTTGGAAGAATTTTTTATATAAGGCCCAGCGATGTATTCGTCGTAAAGCTTTTAGAAATCAGAGAAAAAGAAAAATTATGCTTAGCCAAGGTAATCCAGTGTTTTAATGCTTAGCCGTATGAAAAAAGATACAAAAATCATATTTATTGGGCAAGGTTTGTTCGGATTTACCGGGTTAAAAAAACTTCTGAAAGAGCCGTGGATAAATAAAATAAAAATTGCCGGAATTATATCATTGGAAAATAACACATACGTGCATTCAGTTGCCCAAGATCTAAATATCCCATTTTGCTCTTCAGAACAGATACAACATTCTTTCTCATGGATATCTAATTTAAACCCAGATTTAGCCATCATGATGAACTTTCCACATAAATTAACCTCATCTTTTATTGAATTATTTAAAAATGGTATCATTAACATCCATCCATCAGATTTACCAAAATACAAAGGGGGAGCACCATATGAAGCATCAATCCTTAATGAAGATTCACTTGTTTTAACTGCACATTTTATTGACTGTAAATTCGATAGTGGTCCGATAATAAAAAAGACAGATCCTGTTGATATCAGATTTTTAACACTTGAAACTGTTTATCATTTAAGCTGCCAAAAAGCGGTAGACATTTTAGATAAAATTCTCCCTCTTATTGCAGAAAATAAACTTTGTTCAATAAAACAGAATAAATGTATGGAAAGCTATTTTTGGTATAAGGATCTTCCTCAAAAAATAAGGTTAATTTTTCAAAGTGATACACACGAGATGCTAGCAAGAAAAATGAATGCATACTCACCTAGATCAATAAAAATAGGGGAAATTATGCATAAAGGTGAAATAAAGACGATAGAGATAGATAATTTATATACCGTGGATATCAAAATGAATAAGCGCGCAGGGGAAATTATAAAAATTGATTTGGACAGAAAAAAAATGCACATATCAACAAAAGATGGTTTTTCCGTTGTTTGTTTCAATAACAACTCAGACATGTGGTGTAAGGCCATGAAAACAGTAGAAGAATAGTAGACTCCTAAATATTATCTAAATATATTTTCTATAAAGATTACTACATCTCGCGAGATGTTATCTTCTCTCACCTTCATAGAGAAGTGTTTTAAAATTTCATTGATTGATAATGCGCTACCTTTTGATAGAAGCTTGGTGTATTTTTGAACAAAATCTTGGTTAATGTTACTTTTATAAATTTGAAAGAGCTTTATGGCTATGTAAAAGCATATAGGGTAGCACTGGATATAAAATGGGTGTTTGAAAAAGTGTGGAATAAAAATCCACTCGTATTTATTATCTGCAGAACACTGTCCCAATACATTTTTTTGTGTCCTTTGCCAAATTTTTTCTATATCTTCGTCTCTTAGAATACAATGAGCTCTAGATAAACAAACATCAACTTCAAATTTATGATAAAATGCCTGTTTAAAAAATAAATTTTTTATTCTTCTCCATATGAATGATAAAATAACTTTTTTATTGAAGTTATTTGTATTGTTTATTAAAAAATCAAATAATAGTAATTCACAAAAAATACTATTTATTTCATTAACGGATGGGTCAATCAAATAGTCAAGAACCCCTCGTTGTTTTGAAAAAGTTTGGTGTATCCCATGGCCCAATTCATGCATTAGGATGAATGTATCCTGAAGCCAGTTCTCTTTTTTTAAATTTAGAAGAATATAAGGATGTAAAGATGGCGCTGTCTGATAACAAAAAGCACCACTTTCTTTAAATTGATCTGGAAAAAAATCTATCTTTTTATTAAAAAAAAAGTAACTAGCCTTTTGTTTAAAAGACATAGAGAAAGATTCTAAACAGGATAAGATAATGGATTTTGACATATCAACCGCTTGTTCATGTGTATAATGTATCAAAAACGGTTCTTGTGAGACTTTTTTCTCCAAATCCTGAATAAATTTAGATTCGTATAGCTTTATAGAAGTATTTGTCAAATTTTCTGAAAAATTTTTAGGAATATTATTTTTGTGGCAAATATATTCAAATCCATTATTCATATTTATTTTTAACGCTTCTGTGTTAAAAAAATGATGGTACTCGTTTAGTATATGAGTAAAAATGTGTTTATTGCGTATGTGTTTTTTTTTAATTTCATCATCGTATAATATGATATATTTTTTTTCATTAATGTTTATTTGTGTATTATTAGCTATTTTTAACCAGTTTTTATAATGATTTGGTAGTTTTCTTAAAAATATACCGCTGTGACTCTTATTCGCAATTTCATATTTTATATTTTCTAATTCTTTTTTTACTTCTTTAACCTGTGATGTAATATTTATATATAAAGACTTTATTTTGTCATCATTATTTTTTTTAAAGTATAAAAGTGTAAAATAAGATTCTATTCTTAACAATTTACTCAAAATTTGAGTGTATAAGTTGAGTATTTTTTTGACTTCTAAAGAAGAACCAGCATTAAAATGAAAATTAGATACTCTTTTTTTGTTTTTTTGAATAGACTCAATATCCCTTAAAATTTTTTGATCATCTATATCTTTATAAATTTCAGTTAAATCCCAAGAGCTCATTTTTTTTCAATTTTGTGAAAAGACTTAAAAAGAATAAAATAAAATCCACTTAAAAAAAGAAAACATCCGCTAGCTAAAAATAGTATTTTTGCAGTGCAAAAATACATTATCCCATAACCTACCATCGGGCTTACAATCATGAAAAAGTTTTGAATACTTTCGCTTATAGATACAACACGCCCAACCATCCCATGGTGTACATATTTTTGAAGTGCTGTTGTATAAGGTATATTTATAAAAGCATTCGTGATTCCAAAAAAAACCCACATTAGGAGAAATGGGACATTCCATTGGTTTGTTGAGGGGAGAGCTAACATGGTAATAATAATCAGTCCACCAATCAATTGACCAAAGCTCATAAAAGAAAAAATATGTTTTTTGGTTAAATTAAAGTGGTTTACAAGTGGCGCGCCTATTAGGCTACCTAAGGCAATCATACTAAGAAGTAAACCATAATGAACACTTGTCATATTCTTCTCCTTGGTGAGGGATACGAAAAATGCATCATATAAAAAAATAATACCAAACCTAATACCAATGATTAAAATAATGTGCTTAATAAAAAAATTATGTTTTACAAAATGAATGCCTTCTTTTGCAGATTGCAAAATTTTTATATTGCTTGTGTCAAGATAAAAAGAACGTTTTTTTATACACATAATTAATAATGCAGATATAACAAAAGTTATACTATTTATAAAAAAAATTGTTTCATATTGCCAATAACAGATCATTATTCCTCCCAAAGCAGGAGATATAATTTTTGCCATTTGGTTGATGACAGATGAAAGAGAATTGGCACTTAAAAGATTATCCTCTAATATATTTTCTTTTATAAAGATTTGCTTTGCTGGAACAAAAAAAGTTCTCGCGATAGATTCGATAATGATAAGACAAAGTAAAAAATAATAATTAACAACAAATATAAGTAAGAAAGCACAGAATGATCTGATTACATCACAAACAATCATTGTTTCACGTGATGGCATTCGTTCCACAATAGATCCTGATATAAGACCAACTAGCACACTTGGGAGCGCCATGCATATTGCAACAAGTGCCAGCTCAAAATTACCCAATCCCCATGTATAGCCAACTAAAGCAGCATAAATAGGAATAACGAACCAATCACCAAAATCGGATATAGATTGTGAAAGTAATAAAAATTTAAAATCTTTATTGTTCAGCGCAGAAAACAATTTCATAATATTTTTTCAAAATAAAAGTTACGGCAATAAGATATTACAGTTGAGATAAAAACCAGTTAAATTCATCTATTTTTAGCTGAGAAACCTTTCTGATATCTTCTTTATTATTTTCATTTAGATTGCGGAGGGTAGGTTTTATATGATCTTCGAAGTTATTTTGCACTTTGCGGTACAAATCACGGACATTCAAGTCCTGAAAATTAAAATGACGATCAAAAGGTTCCCCAATAAGAAGACCATTTCGTCTTAATTTTTCTTCCATCGATGTTCCTGGCATAACACGAACAATACTATTAGCTATAAATTGAGGTATACGAAACCTTCCATATCTTATAATTTCTTCTACCTCATATTTTATATCATCAATAGTTTGCCATGCATGCCATAATATATAGCTTGAGACAACTTGAATTCCCTTTTGATCTGCGTACGAAACTATATCATATAAATGGTTAATACAAAAACTTTTTCCATAAATTTTTTTAATGTTTTTTGGATGAAAGGACTCAACACCGATAAGAAAAACTTTTACCCCAGCACCCGATAATAAATCAATGCTCTTTCTTGTTAATGTTTCTGATCTAATATTAAGGGATATAGAAATATTATTTTTTATATCCCTTAACTGATCATACAATGTTTGTGATCTTTCTATACACTCTTCCTTTGATCCACCAAAATCATTATCTGTAAAGGCAAATCGATGCATACCGTATTTATGGTAAAGAAACTTTATATCCTGTGCAGCTAAATCAAGATTTAATTTAGTCCATCCAGAGCTAATATCCATATTATAGGCACAAAAAGAACAATGCCCGCGACACCCATAACTACCGTCAATAGAAATAATACTATCCTTCTTATTTTCAAAATACGCCTCCGGAATATCCTTTAAAGATGAATAGGTATTTAATTTACTGTTCACTATTTGTGAAAGGTCGTTCGTAAAGGTTTTTTCTTTTGAGACAATACCATCATATGTTAGAATGCCGTCTATTTTTGTATATTCTAATAAGTCATTCAGTGCACTGATTGCTAAATAACCAAAAGCATAAATGCGAATGCATGGATATTTTTCTTTGATTATATCTAATCTTTTAGCAATCTTTTTTAATACTGGGCCGTAAGCATCTGTTTTTGACAAAAACGTAAGAATAATGACATTATCATCACTTAACCTTGGATTGTTCTCTAAAAAATTTTCCAAAGATTCTTGATTAATATTCTTGTGATTTTCATCTATAAAACTTATTTCATACCCCAATTTTTTAAATAGTGAATAGAGACTTATACACTTCCCTGTAATGACATTCAGACGAAATCCAGTTTCAAATAATTTTGGAGAATGAAGAATAATAGTTTTATCCTTATTGCAAGCCAAGTCTTTACTTATATTGTTAGTTTTTTCTCGCATCTGTGACAAAATTCACCTCTTTCAAGTTGACGAAATGTGTTCAATATTTTTGAATCAAACCAAATATCTTCAAGATCTTGCTCTAGAATGTTACCAATCCGCTGTGTGTGGTCTTCAACTCCGAAAATACATGGATAAGCAAATCCGTATTGATCAACAGCAAATCCAGATGTTCCAGAACCACAAGCTGATTGCCCAATTGTTTCTATTTCTACTGTGTATTTTTTAGAAAGCTCAAGGCATTTTGGAATAATTAAATTTTTTATATCTTTATCATTAAAAACCATCTCTGAAAATGTAATTGTTCTGCCGCAATTTTTTTGTGGAAAAAATTTAAATTTAGAAACTTTATTAGCCATCCCCAATAGAACAATATCTTCAAGCTGATGATAATTCTTTTTATTAACAACAGTATTAATAACTGGTTCTGTAAAATGGCTTATTTCTTTTAATCCGCTAATTGCTTGATAAAAGGTGTCAACGCCACGAATCATTTTATAAACCTCCGGCGTAGAAGCATCAATAGAAACCTGAATACGTCGTAAATTTAAATCTTTCAGCCGATTAATATTTTTTTTTGTCAGAAGAGTTGCATTTGTGCTCATTCCATAACCTAATTTTTTAGATAAAATATATTTTGATAATTCAAAAAATTCATCACAAATCAAGTTTTCTCCACCCGTAATATAAACATCGAACACACCAAATTTATCTAATTTATCAATAATAAAGAACCACTTTTCTAGAGGGAGAATAAACGGATCTGCATTCGGTCCGCCACTACAATAACAATGCACGCACTTTTGGTTGCAACGTGTAAAAGGCTGCAGATGAGACCAAAATGGTTTTACTATCTCTTTTTTAGGTTTTATTTCTTTATAAAGATCTATAATTTCTGCAATTTTAATACTTTGATCGTTATGTCCTTTATCTGATGCATAAATTTCATTTATATTTAAAATCTTATAATTTGACAGATTGGAAAATATGGAATTAATTTCATCAATACTAACATCTAGTTTTTCAGAAATTGATAATATATCGTTACGTGACATTTTATCAATTTTAGTTAGCAAAAAAATAATAACAGCTGTACAATTTTGAAATTTATAAAAAGATCCATTTTCTAAATCTTTTGCTGTAACCCCAAAATGCTCAATTCTCATCTTAAATTGAGAGTTCAATAACATAGCCTTCAACCTTTATCTTCCTAATCTAAGAAAAGAATGTTGCGAAAAGTCACATATTCCTAAACTTAACGTTACATTCACTAATGGGATCTACAATACACATCCACCGCATATAACAAAAAAAATGGGGGGATTTCCTCCCCCCACTTTACTTAGGTTAGTTTGAGCCAGGCTCTATAGTTCCGCTATACGTTGTAGAACCTATTTGTAGTGAAGCCTCTGTCAAACTTTCAAATTTTTGTATATCCTGATTGTTATCCATAATAACCTTCTCCTTTTCCAATATTTTTAAGGCACCATGCCCGTAACTTAGTCACAACAACTCAGTTACACCTAAACTTTTAGAGTAATTAGAGAGAAAAGTAAATGGACCTAGTCAGAGATTTTCTATAAAGGCATATTAGCATCTCTAAATAGCGGATTGTTTGGAACAAATAGCAACTCACCACCTACCACACGCTTGCTAGATTGAAAAATTATCTAATTTTAACGCAAAGAGTAAAATTATTAATGGAAGAAACAACGAGTTACCACCACTTAACTTTCCCAAAAAACTTAGTTGAACAGTAAGCTATAGCGTATCGATATTTCATTCTTTATTTTTTGCACTAATTAATAATTAATTTAACCATGTAAATGCATATCGCTGAAAACACCTGACCCTAAAGAATATAACTTAATTTTGTATCAGAAGTTTAAACGGAGGTATTTAAAAAGTTTGACACCTGCCTAATAATGCAACAGGAATACCGCCATTGGTTAATCAAAAAGTCTTAGATATCTTCAATAAGTTATGCCCCGATGCTCAACCTTTCTTAATTATTTAGTGCATGCTAGCTTTTTCTAATTAAACAAATTTTCTCTATCATCTGCAACGCCGTTTTCATATCACATGCATTAACCACCATCAGCTCTTGGATGAATAGGTTTAAGGCATTTTTGTAAATTTCAAGCTCACCATTTACATTGGTACCAGCTGCAATAAGTGGTCGTAGCTCACTAATCACTTCAGCAATTAAATGCAATTGGTTAGAAGTAATTTTTCTGTAATACACTCTTTGACGACGTTTCCAATCTCCGTAAATCCTTTTTGGATTGGAGAGTATCTGCAATGCCTCATGCATTTGTTTGGGGGTACTTAAGGAGCGACAGTCCGCATTGTTAAGCTTGTCTTTTGGTAACTTTAATACCATTTTGCTTTGGGCAAAATTAATCACAAGCATTTTATAATTTTTGCCATCTACATTGACTTGCTGGTAGCTATCACATTTACCAATACCGTATTTAGGAAAAACCAGGTAATTGCCAATGGTAAATTTGTTTTTTGTCATGTTGCTCTATGATTTACGGATGTGCTTCTTTTTTTTACGCATGGTTTTTGTATTCAAGTCTATAAATTTGGCTACATCAGGAAAATAATAGAAGTGATTGGGTTCTTCACCAGGAACATTTTCGAGTTGTTGTGATTGTATGCCTGCAGCCTCTAAAAGCCTAAATACCTGCGCTGGAAGTTTACGCATTAATTTAGCAACCTCTTTGATTGAAACTAATTGGCTGTGTAAATTTAAAAATATGGACATGTTGTATCCCTACCCCAAGGTTTGCAAATTGTTAAACACAGCATTTAATCTTAGCATATTCCATTAATGCTAGCGCATCTGCCTCATTGTCATCTTTAGGATTATATCCCTTAGCCTTAATCGCATCGATAACTGCTTGTTTGTTAGCATTGCCCTTACCTGTAGCATACTGTTTGATCGTGCCCACACTAACACCTTGATAGGGAATGTTGTTGTTTTCACACCATGCAGTTAAGGTTGCCATAAAACCACCATAAGCATGGGCCGCATCAACACCAAGATGCCGCCTAACCTCTTCAAAATAGACGGCGGTAACCCCATTACTGAGTTGCTCGATTTCATTTAACCATTTACCAAAACGCAAATAGGGCATGCCACCACCAGCAAAGCGATCATTTTTAAAACTGATCGTCCCACTGATGACCTGATAGTTCCAAGGATTAATTGGCTGCAACAATGCCCAACCAGTGTTGGTGCCAAGGTCAAGTGCAAGTATCGTAGTCATGACGCTAGCCCCATATAGACTTTGCTGGAGGAAATATTAAGATTTTATAGTCACATAAAAACTCTCTAATCAATTTTGTTTTACCGCGGGCTAAAGTGTTTAAAACACAAAGTTTATCTATAAACTCAAGCTGATGGTTAGAGCTTTGTTTTTTAAAAAAATTGCACAAACGCATTTTTGTAGATGGTGTGTTTAAAAATAGTTCCCGCATGGTTGAAGTAATCCTTACGATCTCGTTATCGGATAGGGTGATTTTTAGCTTTTCAGCGATTGCCTTAACCTCTTGTACGATAATGGGTGTGCGGTTATGAAGTAGTGCTGCAAGCAATTGATTGGATGCAAACAGTGCTTCGGTTTTCTGATTAGTCTCACGGTAATCATGATGGGAAAGAGGTAATGCTGGTAAGGCCACCAGAACATCTAAAATCGCCTCAAAGAGATTGACGATGGCGGATTCTGATTTTTTGATGGTAGTCATGTTAACCCATAAGTTTTAATGATTGTATACACGGATTATATACTAATAGTTAATAAACAAACATAAAAATAATGTTAAAAGCTAATTTTTATACTTAACATGCAATAACGCAATTTAATATATTATTGCTGGTCAAGACAAGTTTATACACTTAAATCTATACTTTCAAAAAAACACTAATTATTTACACGTAGAGTTTATACTTTAAAACGGGTATCTCGCAGAAATCAGCCATTATCGATTTCAATCTGTCTAATTTGAGGCTACAGCAATTTTAATCAATTCATCTATAAAAGATAGCTGAGCTATCCTATGACATCATCATACGAGCTTCTATAAAGGGTTTTTATAGCGTTTTAAAATTGGTGGAATACCCCAAAAATGTGAATGGTGATTTTTTGATGCCGTCTCCACCAAAAAACAGGTTGGTCGCTTATGTCGGTTGTTGGTTCCGTGAGTATTTTTTTGGGAGCTTAGCATAAAATCACTCCGTCAACCATCACCACACCCATTACGTAATATAAAATATATATATATTTTATATTACGTAAAAGTGCGGTTATTCCAGTCAGCCTATGGAAGGAAAAATTAAAAATGGCTGGAGAGGCTCAGAAAATAAGGGGTTTCACCAGAAGGACAACTTTTATTTTTTGGTTTGTCCTTCTGGAAAAATTTTGTCCTTCTTCTTAAAAAATAGGCATTTTTGAGTTTTGAGATATGGCTGGAAGCTATATATATCAATGGTTACACTAGAAGGACAGAGGTTTTTTACTCTGCAATTGAAAAATCTGAATTTTTTAAGGTGATCTGCTTAAAAAATAGGCAGATTTTAGTTGCATTTTTGATAAAAATTGACCACGATGGGTATTGTAATTATTGTTTAAGCAAAGGATATTTCAGTAATATATGCCATTTATTCCAGGCCAGAGCGGCAATCCATTAGGTAGAGCTAAACGCATAGATCCACGTTCGCAAGACTTACAAGAGTTTTGCTTAAAGCATCGCGCTGATATTGCTAAGGCTGGTGAAATCGTAATCAGGAAAGCGATCATAGATGAGGAACCATGGGCATTAAAGCTAACTCTAGAGTATTTCTATCCTAAGCCTGGTACTGCAGTATTCGTAACTAAGGAAGAAACCAAAGAAGTTAATGTGAACGTTAGCAATTTTGCTGATAGTTTAAGCTTTGAAGATAAACAGACTTTCTTGAAGATTTGGCTGAAAAGTAAAAGAGGTGTTCCTGCATTTAATACAACCATCGATAGTGCAGAAAATATTGAGGATAGCGTAGAAGATATTGAGCTTGAAACATCGAAATAGTAGCAATATGGTAAAGAAATGCATTTGTTAATTTATGAACTGGCTGTAAATAAGGGGTTGTATGATAATAACCATCTGACATTTTGTCAGAAGATTGACAGATGATTAGCTGTAAAAGCATGGAAAACCAATATTCATAAGTATTAAATGGATTATTTGCAAACTGTAAGTATTAAATATTTATCTATACTGGGGCTAGGGGGTGGTGGGGTGTAGGTCACCTGGGTAGCCTTATCTTAGGATGGATATGTGGTCATCGATATCTGCGATACAAATGAGATTCTTACGAGATACAGTTGAGATACTGATGCGATACAAAAGCCATAATTGCAGTTACGCGCAATATGAAGTGCAACACAGTATTGTTGTCGCGATGGAGTGAAACGAGACACACATCACTAGCGCAATATTGGCTATGGCTGTTTATTGACAAAAAATATCAGATACGGCAGTGTGATAATCGATAAAACTTGCCAAAGATATGTGGTGTATCCTTAAGTGAGTGAATTGGGTTTAACTATTTTTATGAGGTGTGTAGGAAAATGCTGACTTGTCATGATGTTGCTAATTATTTTTTAGTGCTCGTAGATAGAGAAGCAGGGGATTTAATTACCCAATTGAAATTGCAAAAGTTAATTTATTTTGCACAAGGAGTTAATCTTGCTTTACTTGAAGAGCCGTTATTTGAAGAGCCTATAGAAGCATGGGAACATGGTCCGGTTGTGCGAGAATTACGCAAAAGCTTTGGGCAATTTAGAAGTGATGTTATTCCTATACCAGGAGAAATAGAGTTTGATATATACAGTACGCAACAAAAAGAGTTGATTTATAAGGTGTATAAAAAATATGGGGAACATACAGCAGCGTATCTACGTAATGTAACCCATGAACACCCAACTTGGATAGATGCGTTTAAAAGTCAAAATAAAATTATTGAACAAGATAAAATTAAAGATTTTTTTAAGACATTTATCGATGGTAAATTTTTGATAATGTCTGAGAAAGATAAGCAAAGAATAATAAGTGCTGAAGATGAGTGGTGGATGGGTTATGATACCGGTATACCATCAGAAGATATTAGCAAATCTTTGAAAGAAAACTATCTTGAATTTTGATTGGTCCAAAAAAGCCTGTAGCGATGTAGAATTTTGGAAAAAGGCCAATCCTAAAGTAGCTGGGCGCATTCAAGCTCTATTAGAAAGTATCATTAAAGATCCATACTCTGGTATTGGTAAGCCTGAACCTTTAAAATATGAATTATCAGGATGGTGGTCTCGTAGAATCACCCATGAACATAGGTTAGTTTATACTTATGACAAAGAAACAAATTCATTGAAAATACAAAGCTGTAAAGATCATTATTAGTTACGATGCAAGATGCAGCTCAGAAGTGGCTGCAAGTTCCACATTTCTTCCTATCCGCTTATGTTTTGGCTTAGCAATTGCCGGGAGTACTATAAAATTTGGACAAATTAGGTTAAAAACAACAACTAAGATTTTTACTGATTTAGTTGTTAGATTTTATATTTAGCCACATTCAAGTTCGAAGTGCAACACGGTGTAAATTTTCATTAAAGGCCTCAAGAGGAGTTAACCATCCCAAAGATTTTCTGGGTGTTGTATTGTAATTTTCCATGACTTCATCAAATTCCTCTTGTTTCATATTTTTCACATC
>CAMASM010000039.1 GCA_945860985.1 Candidatus Finniella inopinata | reverse complement strand
TATGACTCGTCAACTTCAATTTCACCTTCAAAAACTTCAAGAGATTCTTGCTCTAATTGATGAGAGATAATTCCCCGAAGCCTTTGATAGTAGTATGCTGCTGTCTTACGATTTACATCTATTAATTCTGCTGCGCATCTTGCTGTTGTACCGGCAACAAAATGTTCTATTAAGCGATCTTGTTTGGCCTTACTTATTCGACTCTTCTTCATACCGTCCTACATAACACATTTTTGTATTATCTGGGACAGCCCCAAAAACTAAATAACACCGGCCCCCAAGATGCCAAGGCTCACTACGCGCTTACGTGCTGTTCGTCTAGGTTCTGGGGAAATTGGCTGAGGAACTAACCCCGGATGAGGGTTAAGAGATCTTAAACACCATTCTTGCCATGGTATTGGCTTTGAAGAGATTTAAAATTGATATGGCCTCTTAGATGCTGAAACAAGTTCAGCATGACGACTAATCATAACATAGAACACATACTACTGGTCATCCTGAATTTATTTCAGGATCTTAAGAGAGCTGAAACAAATTCAGCATAATACTAATACCTAACCACCAATTAACCTTTTGATTATAGGTTCATCTGCATCTGGCACTAAGTATTTTTCTAAATCATACGGCGCAACCCAAGCAAAATCTGGTTGCCCTTCTTTCAAAAAAATTTCACCAAGCCAATTTCTACACAGGAAAACAAACATATTTAGGTGAAAATGATTATAAGTATGCGAAACAAAAGTAAACGGAGAAATATCATTTAGATTAATAACAACCCCAATTTCTTCAAAAACTTCACGAATAATCGTATTTTGGGGTGTTTCAAATGGCTCAACTTTTCCACCAGGAAATTCCCACATTCCACCCATAGATTTATGCAAAGGTCGTTGCACTAACAATACTGAACCATCAGTACGCTGCAAAACCGCAGCACAACATAAAACAGATGGAACATTTAAAGTCATGATTACTCTTCACGCAATGTTTTTTGCAAATACCACAAAGCAGGAACCAACGTGGCGGATGAAACAATAAAAAGTACAACCCACCCAAATTGCGCCGCCACATAACCAGCAATAATTGAAGCCAATACGCGCGATAATGAGCCTAAGGAATACAACAAAGTAAAATGGCTAGCAATATAAGGTGGTTTACAAAACAAGGAAAGGTAACTAATAAACCCAGTAGAAAGCAAGCCAGATGAAAAACTTTCAATGCTTAAAGTAATGATCAACAAATTTAAATGATACTCAGCTTTATAAGCTAGTAGGGCAAATAAAGTGCATGCTAAAATTTGTAACAATGCCGAAAGCTTTAAGCAATAAGCTGTACCTTTACGGTGGACAATTAAACCCCCAGCAAAGCTGCCAAATAACATTAAGCTTACACCATACACCTTTGTAATAGATGCGTACTCAAGTTTTGAAAAGCCAAGGGAAAACAAAAACGGCGCACCCAATGCATTCATTACAGTACCAGCTATTTTAATAGTAAGTATGAAGCTAACTAAATAAATAAAACCTGGGTATTTCAAAAGAACAGTCAAAGGCGCTAAAAAAGTTTCTTTAACAAAATTTTTATACTTAACTAAACTTTCCTTAAACTTAGGTGGATCAGGCATATTCAAAAGGCCAATAATGCCAACTACACAGCATCCAGCCATAGCCAAGTATGCACCTTTCCATCCTATTATTAGTGACAAGTACACAGCCCCCGCACCTGATGTGATCATTCCAATACGAAATCCTATAGATTCGCTAGCAGCTCCTCCACCCACATGGGCTGGATCTGAAGCATAAATACGTAACGCATCAAGCACAATATCATGGGTAGCAGCAAAAAAACTCACCAAGGTCGCGACAACGCCAATCCATAAAAGATTTTCCAATGGACTAAGATGAGCAAGCACAACCAAACTCGTAATAAGACTAAGCAAAGCCAATAATCCGAAACGCTTAACCGGATGCAACCATAAAAATATAGGTAATGTTACGCGATCTAACAAAGGAGCCCACAGATACTTAAATGCATAAGGAAGACTTACTGCCGTAAACATGCCGATAGCCTTAGTATCAAAGCCACATTCAGAAAGCCAAATACTCATAGTTGAAAGGGTTAATAGAAATGGAACTCCACTTGTAAACCCCATTGCCATTAGGCACAAAAAAACGGGATTACCGTAGAAACGAAATACGCTCTTTACTTTAAACAACTGCTTACTGAATACTGCCAACATTTATCTAAGCTTATGAATGGCGGATGGGGTGGGATTCGAACCCACGGAGGGCTTACACCCTCGCCAGTTTTCAAGACTGGTGCCTTCAACCGCTCGGCCACCCATCCAATAAGGATATGTACAAGAATATTACAGTTATTTTTCAATCTAGCAAGCACTTTTAATGTTTTTTGTAAAATTTCCTAGATTAGGCTGTAGGAGGCAGCTTAATTTTTTCTCATAGCGTTTCCAGAAAATATTAAGAAAAATGGATCCCTCACTTTCCATACCGTCATTGCGAAACCCTGCAAGGGCTGTGGCAATCTAGTTAAATAAATCCATATTGAAGCTAATCACTAGATTGCCACGCAACTGCGTTGCTCGCAAAGACGCTATGGTGCAAAGGCATGTGAACAAACCAAGGGCTGCAAAAGGCAACACGCATCGCAGTCTTGGGATCCATTTACAACGTATTTATTTATAGTGAGTCAACTAAACCCCCACCCCGCCTATGAAGCCAAGATGGGTTTATAGTTATAATATTAACAACTCAAAGCATTAATTAGTGCATGATTTGATTTGTGCTAAGAATCCAGCATAAGGAGCTGGTGAGAACATAGTATTAGCTACAGTAATACTACCAGTAGTAGGATGATTCTGAGTAACATTAGCTTGGATTGCATTTGCTGCAGAATAAGTACTTGCAGTTCCACAAACATATTGATATGGAAGAGTTCCGTAACCGTTAGTGCCCCAACCAGCTCCCCAAGAGTTCATGAACGTAAATCTACCATTTGGAGTGCCATCAGCATTTGCTGCATCATTATTATAACCAACTAGAAGAATAGCATGTCCACCTACAGAAAAGTCTCCAGCTGCGTACACAGGGGTACCATCTGGGTCGGTGTCAACTGGGTGATCAAAGTCGATGCTGTTATTGACAGAAGCATTTGAAAATGGTGTTACGAAATCGCCTCCTACTGGTTCAAAATAAGAAGATCTTCTTACATCAATCGCAATAAGCACTGGGTAACCACTATAAAGAGCACACCTAATCGCGTTCACATTGCCCGTTAAAGTGTTTGTATCACTTTGGTGAATGAATGATAATGGGCTTGCCACATCTGTATCACCATGCGCTGCTGCTGAAAGAGCATCGGAATCATGACGAGTTGTAGTGTTAGATACACCACCAGTATGCCAAGCCATATCTGAATACCATTCACAACCAGCATCACTTTCGCTTGGTGCACCTTGAGCACTTACTAGATCTCCAGCAATACCCATATTACATCCCCAGTTGCCTAAGCCTTTGTGAAGTGTTCCATCAAATGCGGTGCCAGAATGTCCTATTTGTCTAGTCCAAGACCAAATAAAGCTGCGCGAAGGTGTTAGATTTGGCAAACCTTGTGCACGTCTTGCAAAATTCATGGCTGATGAAAATGCTTGTGCCACACAAGACATGGTACCGCCTTGATTTAAAATCATTGGGAAATTAGCCCCCGTAACTTTAGAGTCGGTTCTTAAATCATATTGTGGTGGTGGACAGCAGGCAACAGAACCAGCAAAAATGTTGTAATGATAACCATCTTTAATTACTGCATGCATTCCTGGAAGAAGACCAAGGCCGCGACCAAGATTGCTTGTCAATTGGTTTGCCGTTTGTCTTTCTTGCAGTTCGTCAATCGTCTTATCTGTATCAACGTCTTTTAGAGAACCTTTAAGTTGCTCTTTTAGATAGTCTGGATAACGCTTCAAAAGGAATTCTATATCAGTTTGATTACGTTGCTTTATAGCATCCTCATATGCTCTTATCGTTTTACAACGATTTTGTGCTTTTGATTCGCATGTTCCATCCTTAGATTCAGCTTTTTCATTAGCAATTCTGTTAGCTGCTGCTATTTCAAACGCGCTTAAATGTTGATTATAGCTTACATATGTTTTAACTCTAGCAAATTTCAAAGCTCCTTGAACAAATGCTCCAAGGGCATGCACTGGCATCTGCGCAGCGCTATAAGCTATTTCTCTTAAAGTAGGAGCCGATTGTCTATTGCCGTTTGTAGCGCTTGGTCCTTGTTGTTCATTAGATGCGCCCCCTGTTTGTTGTGAAACAGCTGTTGCTGACCTCTGAGTTGCGCCATCTAGTAAAGCATCAACTGTTTCTTTCACTGGTGAGTTAGCATCACTACCAGACGCAAATGCTGGTACTGTTAGCATGCTACTCGCAAGTAAAATAGCCATAGTTGTCGTGTAAGAAATTTTTTTCATAAATATTCTCCGTTGATTAAAATAAACATACATATCATTATGTACAATATAAATTAATGTCATATATAAACTAATAATTTGTTAATTATATACTTAATTTTTATTAATAAAGACTTGTGCAGTTTTTTAGTGGAGAAAGCGATGAGTTACCTCGCCTTAGTATATTTCGACGTACCGCGGCGCAGACCCATAAGTATCTACACATCTCTTTACAGACGCCCCGCGACCCAGATCGCGGGGTCCAGTGATTACACGCAACTGCATAAAACTACATTTAATTGTGATTTTTTTTAAATAATGAAATTATAAGACTAGATACCGCGATCAAGTCGCGGTACGTCGATGTAGATGGTTCCATTGTAAAACTTGTGTAGATACTTATGGGTCTGCGCCGCGGGACGTCGGTTATCGTTGTGGAGGTTAAATTAAAACCTGCACACTGCGTAAGCTATTAATTCAGCTTGGCTATATCATTAATCCTGTTTATTTTTCAATTTTGACTCCTGCTTTGGACACCAGTAAGTAGCAGTCCATTCTAAAAGATAAGCTCCACCCCACACAGCATAGCACCCAATGGCAGCGATAGATCGAAGGGTCAAACAATAATTTTGTGAGTAACTGCGCAATATATCGGCGGATAGGCGCATCGTTAGCGCTAAATCTTTGCCGATTTCTAAACGGGGAGAGCTACCGTCTTGAATATGATGTGGCGCATTGCTGGCTTCGTGTAGTTCTTGCAATCTGCTATTAATTTTTTCCAAATCCCTATGCACAACTGCAAAATTTGCCCTTTGAGCGTCAGTTTTAGTGTCAAACCAATCCTCAAGAGGATGGTCATCAGCACTATGTCCATAGCTGAAAGCCATTAAAACAATGGCATATAAAAATTTTTTCATAAAAATCTGCTTCTCCATTTTAACTATTACAGAGTGGCAGAAAAGGCTTAAAAATTATTTAAAATGCCTTTTGCTGAGGTCGCCCAATATTATAACCGTTAAGTAGGAATGAATTAACCTACCTTCCATACCGTCATTGCGAAGCCCTGCAAGGGCTGTGGCAATCTAGTTAAATGAATCAATATTGAAACTAATCACTGGATTGCGACGCAACTGCGTTGCTCACAAAGACGCTGATATTTTCAATCAACCTTTCTAGATTCAATTGTAAACCTGGTAGGCTAGATACCATTTTCATGATTATAGGTTCCGCCAAGTGTAGCGCTACAGGCTGTCTGAATAGCATGACATGCACATGAATATCTTCCCCAACTATATTGGCGTATACCCCAATGGGATCATGGCAGGTAACATTTAGACCATCAACCACCTGGCGCTCAATCTCAATACAAAAACGACTTGGCTGATGATTTACAGTAGCAAGCGCATCATCAAAGCGATAATCACCTACCCGTTTAACAACCACCAAAGCACCTTGACCTGCAGCTGGCACATATTTTATGGAATCTAAAATCAGAGTTTTAGCTTTAATACCAGTAATTAATCCATTATTAAACAAGCCCATGCGTTTTAAGCCAGCCATTGCCAACACAATACCTGACATCCCTTCACTAAATTTTTGCAACCGGGTTTGGATATTCCCTCTACAAGGAATAATTTCAATATTTTTAAGGTAATAGCTCAGCTGACAGCTACGTCTTAATGAAGAGGTACCTATCGTAGTGCCTGGTGGCAAATTAGCTAAATCTAAATTCGGCTTATAAATCAAAACATCCCGGGGATCTTCCCTAAAAGGCACTGCAGCAATTTCTAGACCATCCGGCAATGGAGTTTCTACATCCTTCATAGAGTGCACAGCTAAATCAATCTCATGGTTAAGTAATGCAAAATCAAGCTCTTTAGTAAAAAGACTTTTGCCACCATGGTCTCGCAATAGTCCTGGAATCTTATCACCACTACTTATAATCGGTATAATCTGGCACTTTGAATTGAAATGAGTACCATTAATAACCTGTTGAGTTTGAGCCATTGCCAAGGCGGACTGGCGCGAACCTATACGAACAAGACTGGTAGATTTCATAAAACCATGCTAAATAAAATGGTGAAACTATGTACAATTTATAATGAACAGCCCTGAAATTCAACGACTCATCCAGCTTTTAAGCAGATTACCTGGACTTGGACCACGTTCCGGGCGCAGAGCCGCTTTGTATCTATTACAAAAAAAAGAAAGCCACATGGCACCATTAATAGACGCCATTAACATTGCTTTTCAAACAATTCAAACTTGCCAAAGCTGCTTTAATTTAGATAGTCATAAACATTGCAGTATTTGCCTTGACCCAAAACGTGACCCACATACCATATGCATTGTCGAATCAGTTAGTGATTTGTGGGCCATGGAACGCTCAAATACTTATCGTGGTCTTTATTTCGTGCTTGGTGGTAACCTTTCAGCTATTCAAGGTATTGGACCTGATCAATTGAATTTAGGAGCATTGGTACAAAAACTTCAAGACCAAGATTTTCATGAAGCAATATTTGCCCTTAGCGCCACCTTAGATGGACAAACCACCATGCATTATGTGCGTGAGCGCATCGCTCCATATGTAAATAATATTTCAAGCCTAGCCCATGGGGTTCCTGTTGGTGGAGAGCTTGATTATTTGGATGATGGAACGTTAACTACTGCAATGACCCACCGCTATAAAGTTGCATGAAAAACCACACTTTTTACAGTGTGGTTTTATTTTTTTTCAATACATTACCTAAGTTAAGATCAACATTCATTGACTTTACAATATCTATTGTGCTGCATTTTCCATCAAACAACTTTCACCGTGTAAGCTACTTACTTCTGAAATTCCTTCTAGAACATCTTCCAAAAGTGAACTTGTTTTTTTCTCAACACTATTCCTAACAACAGTATCCTTAGGTAGATTTCCTTCCAGTCAAACAACTGCAGCTACGGCAACAACACCCGCAACAACAGGCCTACAAGCAACCGGGAAATATGCCTCAACTGCTGTTAGCAAAGTTGGAACATCAATTATTTCACGCATATCTACCGATTGTGCACGATTTCCCATAGTAAGCTTGTAAAGTGGATCACCTAAACAGTCAAACACAAAACGATTTTGTGCCCTACGTGCTGTTTCAACCAATGTATATAAACTATTATAATTGGCATCAGCAAAAAGTGCAGTTAAAGAAGCTGGAACAGCCGTAGCAATAGGTATTGAAGCAGCATTTGCTAAGTACCCACCCATAATCACTCCAGCATTATCTAAATTTGCGTGAACATCATCATCTTTAGATGCATGAACGAAATTCTCACCATCTAAACGACATAATGCTTGACTAGTACGAGGATCAAGCCAAACAACATTGCGCCCTCTTTTAAATGTCAAAAGTGCCTCAGCAGTAGCAATTTCCCCTGCACTAAAAGCAGGAACAACCGGAGGGGCAACAGCAACACCGGCAATCACTAAAGGCTGAATTACGGCTATTAAAGAAGGTAAATCGACAATATCGCTGGTATTGCCAACCGTGTCAGCAGCACCAAGCCTTAGGCGATATATTTCTCTGCCAAAACAATTTCTCATTATGTTGTTTATTGATCTGCGATATTTTTCAGCAAGTATAAATAACCTATTCCAATTAGCATCTCCTAATAAAGCCACCAAAGCAGCAGGCCTAGCTGTTGCAGCAGGTAGTGCAGCTGCATTTGCTAAGTATCCGCCCATAATCGTGCCTGCATTATCTAAATTTGCGTGAACATCATCATCTTTAGCTGCCACAACAAAATCATCATTGTTAGTCCTACGGTGTAATGGCTGGTTATTTAATGGATCTAACCAAACAACATTACGTGCAACTCTAAAACTTAAAAGTGCTTCAGTAGTAGCAATTTCACCTGCTGTAGGTGCAGCTGCATTTAAAGTTAATATTGTTAATAATGGTAGTAGTA
This sequence comes from Candidatus Finniella inopinata, assembly GCA_945860985.1. GTDB lineage: Bacteria > Pseudomonadota > Alphaproteobacteria > Paracaedibacterales > CAITNM01 > CAITNM01. The sequence continues at coordinate 7,256 of CAMASM010000039.1, read as the reverse complement.
CTTTAGAAAATTTGGACATCTCAGACACCAAGTTGGTTTAACTAAGGCATCTTAATGTCTCAAAAGTTAATAATCAGTTAACAAAATGTTAAAAATTAGTTAATTTGTAATTTGTTGTAATTTTTAAGTTTTTACAAGGACCAGTTATAGTTGTGGCTGATTTCCAGCCATGCTGCCCAAATTCTAAAAGCTCAAACAAGTAGTTATCGGCCCCACAATGATGAACATTAGAAAGAGAATTATCGCTAATTTTATACAAAAAAACGTAGCCATTTTTAGGATTTGCGCCATGTATATGCCATGAATCAGAATTCCAAAAAAAATTATAATTACGAAAAAAAGTTTGCGCTAAATTATTTTTATAAGCGCCTTGTTCGCAAACTTCGTACGATTCGTTGTTAATTTTAATAACATCCAAACTACCTGTTTGATGTAACCCATTGGAAACTTCCCTCTCAAAACTCCAACTCTCCGGAAGACATTGCCAAAAATCAATCAACTTCAAAAATAATACTCACTTTATTTTTTGTGAATTTACCACAAAAAATCTTAAGCGGCTATTTTTGCAAAATCCTTTGAATCGGATGATTGGCTAGAAAACTTAAGTTTTTCAAAATACCTAACACCAATCATAAACCCTAAAGTTGATGGAATTAGCGCAACCCACAACCCCCAATTGCCAAACCAAGATGTAAGATAAATTAACCCAAATGAGGTTATTATATACATAGCAGCACGAGAAATTGCATATGTGAAACTTGCATAGGTATATCTTTTTAAAACCGGTAAATGAGCCAAGAAAACTGGCACACCCGGTGCACTATCAATAGCTAAAGAAACGCTTAGAGCCTGAATAAAAAATATCTCCATAGGACTACTAGCATTGGACAGGCAAAATGGAATAGTCAACAAAAAAGCTAAATATAAGTACGCTTTCACTTTAAGAATTTTTAAAGGATGAACCCGGTAGCTTAAATACGAAACAAAAGACAGACTAACAAGCTGAACAATGGTAACTGCCAAATTTTGGTGAATAATTTGCTCAGGCGTTCTTCCTAGTGATTTAAGAATTCCAGAACAATACAGGTAAGAAAAATAAAAGCAAATGGGCCAACTACACTGGATCAAAAAAAATAAAAATGCAGATTTTTTATAATTACTTTGTTTTTCAAAAACAATTGTACTTCTAATTAATTTTTTAGCAGCCGCATGATGTTTTTTGTTTGAGATTGAAGATAATTCTTTAATGCGTCTATTCATATCAGCAAATTCAGGAGTCTCTCGTAAACGTGTACGAGCCACTGAACCTATAGCGGCGATTCCTGAACCAATCCAAAAAGCGATTCGCCAGCTCATTTCAAATGAAGTAAAAAGAGAAGCCACCACCAGGGCAACAACTGTTCCTGCAACCGAAGACACTGCAATAAAAGATACAAATGGATAGCGCGCTGGCTTTTCAATAGTTTCGGTTAAATAAACTTCCGCACCGACAATTTCACCTAATGATGCTACACCTTGAACCATTCGACAAATTGTAATTATCCAAGATGCTGTAATACCAATTTGCGCATATGTAGGCAAATTAGCCATCATTAGCGATGACAAAGCCATAATTATGGTGGTAATAACCACAGTAGATTTTCTACCAATATTATCCCCCAACCACTCAAAAATAAGTGCCCCAAAAGGCCTAAGTACAAAAGTGGAGCAGAATGCAAATGCTGATAAAAGAGCAGCTGTGTGCGGATCTGTTTTTGGAAAAAATAGCTCATTCAAAAGTACCGCCATATGTACATAAAGCATCAGGTCAAAATACTCAAGAAAAGTTCCTGTTTGCAAAAGACCGATTGCTTCACGCTGGCTTTTACTTAAAGAGGACAATAGTTTCATAGCCAAAATTCTCTGTTTAAAGGAGCATTAATGTACACTTAAGTAATTTTATTAACTCTGTCTAGCGGATCTTTTTATATAAATTTCACTTATGTGGATAAACCAAAAACCTACCGCAAAAATCTTATGCTGCATTTTTTACAGGACCTTTTGAATCTGAAGATTGCCCAGAAAACTCAAGCTTTTCAAAATAGCGCACTCCCCAAAAGAAACCACATATTACGGGAATCAAAATAAACCATAAACCAAAGTGACCTAATTGATTTGTTAAGTAAATTAGCAAAAATGATGTAATTGTATACATAATCGCCCTAGACAACGCAAATATAAATACTGTGTATGTAAATCTTCTTAAAATAGGAAAATATTTATAGTAAACAGCTGTAGCTGGAGAATCCGTTAAAGAAAATAGAATACAAATTATTTGCACAAAAAGTAAAGAAATCGGGGAACTTAAGGTCTTCAAAATTAGCGGCAACAACAAAACAAAAGGTAATACGATGTAAACTTTAGCTCTTAATATTTTTAATGGATGAGTTTTACAACATATAAAAACACATATCAAATAACCCACCAATTCCATAGCTGCAACTCTCAGGTTATTATGGATTACTTGCTCTGGCGTATAGCCAAAAGAGTTTTTTAAAATACTTCCACAATAGATATAAGTAAAAAAAAATGAAACTGGATAGCCGCTTTGAATTAAAAAACAAGCAATAATGGTATTAATACTAACTTTATCTTTGTAATCTTTTACAATTCTTTTACGCTCATCCAAACTAGAATTTTTCAAATTTTTCTTCAAGTTAAGAAATTCTGGAGTTTCTCTAAGTCTGGTTCTGGCAATAGACCCTATTACCGCAATACACGCTCCAATCCAAAAAGCAATACGCCAATTAAATCCTGATGTTGTTGCCAAAGAAGCTATAAATAAAGCAAATAAAGATCCGACGGTAGCAGAGCATGTAATTAAACCGACAACAGGATACCTAGCAGGCTCTTCAACCGTTTCTGTCAAATAAATTTCAGCACCAACAATTTCTCCCATAGATGATAATCCCTGGATTACACGACAAATAGTAACTATCCAAGCTGCAGATATCCCTATTTGCGCATAAGTAGGCACACTAGCCATAATCATACATGACATAGCCATCATTATGGTTGTAAGTATAACTGTTGATTTTCTTCCTATATTATCTCCAATCCAACCAAATAGTAGCGCACCAACTGGTCTTAACAAATAAGTGCAGCAAAATGCAAACGCTGATAAAAGAGCCGCTGTTTGTGGATCTGTTTTTGGAAAAAATAGCTCATTCAAAAGTACCGCCATATGTACATAAAGCATAAGATCAAAGTACTCAAGAAAAGTTCCTACTTGTAAAAGGCCTATTGATTCACGTTGGTTTTTAGTTAAAGAGGAAAAAAAATTCAATGCAATACCAATACTAAAGCTTACGGCTTCACATGTAATGGATTTTATTGACTATGCATAGCGGATCTTTTATATAAATTTCACTCGTAACGAAAACACTAGAAAATCGTTTATTTACCATTTTTAAATTCACCACAGTCTAAATAAAATTGACAGATAACCCTGAAAACGCTTATCTAGAAACATGTAGAAATTAATTTTATATGTCATGTCTTATCCGTTTTTAAGTGTTGAAAAAAAGTGGCAGAATTTTTGGACTAGCAATAGCTGCTTTAAAGTTTCAGATCAAGGTGCTAAGCCCAAGGCTTACATTCTAGAAATGCTGCCCTACCCTTCGGGACGCATTCACATGGGGCATGTCAGAAATTACACTTTGGGTGATGCCATGGCCAGGTTTAAAACTGCCCAAGGATTTCGTGTTTTGCACCCAATGGGGTGGGATGCTTTTGGCTTACCTGCAGAAAATGCCGCCATGCAAAATAATACTCACCCTGCGGTTTGGACACGACAAAATATAGCTGACATGAAGGTACAACTTAGCTCCCTTGGTTTTTCCTATGACTGGGATCGGGAAGTTAATACCTGTGAACCAAATTACTATGGCCAAGAACAAGCGCTATTTTTAGACTTTTATGAAAAAGAATTAGTCTACCGTAAAGAGTCTTGGGTTAATTGGGACCCAATAGAAAACAGCGTGCTCGCTAACGAACAGGTGGTTGATGGCAAAGGTTGGCGTTCAGGTGCTACCGTTGAACGCCGCCTACTAAACCAATGGTCTTTAAAAATTACAGCTTATGCCCAAGAGCTAATTGATAGCTTAAAAGACCTCTCTGGCTGGCCTGAAAAGGTTTTAAAGATGCAGGAAAACTGGATTGGCCGTTCTGAAGGAGCATTGGTAACCTTTAATGTCCCAACTCAAAACGAAACCCTAACCATTTATACAACCCGTCCAGAAACCCTGTATGGAGCATCTTTTATTGCCATTGCCCCGCAACACCCAATTGCACTAGAAGCTACCAAAACCAATCAAGGACTTGCTGACTTTGCTAAGGAATGCCAGCTAATGGCAACAACCGAAGAAGCCATGTCAACAGCCCAAAAGAAAGGCTACTCCCTTGGCATTGATGCTATCCACCCCGTTACTAAGCAACCCATACCAATTTATGCAGCGAATTTTGTGTTAATGGATTACGGAACAGGTGCATTATTTGGTTGCTCAGGACACGATGCCCGCGACTTTGAATTTGCCACAAAATATAATTTACCAATCAAGCGCGTAATTACTTCTAATAGCGAACTACCACACCTTGAAGTATCAGGTACTATGGTTGATTCAGACATTTTAAATAACCTGGATTGTGTTACTGCCAAAGCATCAATGATTGATTATTTAGAAGCAAATAACTTAGGTAAGCGCCAAGTCAATTATCGCTTACGTGATTGGCTAGTTTCACGACAGCGTTATTGGGGTTGCCCAATTCCAATTATTTATTGTAATAATTGCGGTGCCGTACCGGTGCAAAAATCTGATTTGCCTGTGCGATTACCAGAAGATGTAACTTTTGATAAGACAGGCAATCCGCTTGACCATCACCCAACCTGGAAACATACCAATTGCCCTAAATGCAAAAAACCGGCAACCCGTGAAACTGATACCCTAGATACTTTTTTTGAAAGCTCTTGGTATTTCATGCGTTATTGCAGCCCAAAATCAGATAATCCTATTGATGTGAAGGTTGTTGAAAACTGGCTGCCAGTTGACCAATACATAGGTGGTATTGAACATGCAGTGTTGCACCTTTTGTATGCACGTTTTTTCACAAAAGCTATGCGTGATTGTGGGTATGCCAAAATTAGTGAACCTTTCAAAAACCTAATGACCCAAGGTATGGTTTGCCACGCCACCTACAAAGGTAGTGACGGCCAATGGCTTTACCCAAACGAAGTTGAAAAAACTAATTCTGGATTTATAAAAATTTCTGATGGCACCTCGGTTACCCAGGGACGTCAAGAAAAAATGAGTAAATCTAAAAAGAACTTAGTTGATCCACAATCAATTATTGAAGGTTATGGTGCAGATGTTGCGCGCTTATTCATTATGTCGGACACACCACCAGAAAAAGATTTTGATTGGAATGACGAAGGGCTAGAAGGCAGTTGGAGATATATCAATAGGCTATCACGCATTGGAGAACAAATTTGCGAGCATAAAAGTAGTGATAACAAAACTGATATGGCACTTAAAAAATCTGCCCATCAATATTTGCACAAAATCACCAAATCTTACGAGGAATATGCTTTCAATAAGGTTTTAGCATTTTGCCGTGAGTTAACTAGAGAAGTTGAAGATAATCGTAATGCATGCAGCACACCAGCTGTACGCGAAGCCTTTTCAATGCTAATTCAAGCAATCAACCCGATTGTACCTCACATAGCCCACGAACTTTGGTCTAACTTACACGGACAAACATTTGTAGATTCTGTGCCGTGGCCAAAAATAGATTCTAGCCTTTTAGAAAATGACCAATTCACCCTAGCGGTACAAGTTAACGGTAAACTACGCGGCAGTATTGAAGTTACTGCAACTGATGATGACGCAACCATTACCAATAAGGCTATGGAGCTTGCAACGGTGCAGTTAGCTATAAGCGGGCTTACGGTTAGAAAAACCATTATAGTTCCCAAACGCATTATCAATATGGTCGCATCATGAGAAAAATATTACTTATATTTAGTGTACTTTGGTTAACTGCATGCAGCTTTACGCCAATGCTTGCAAAAAATGAAGGACAAAAAGATCAATCCGGTTCAAGATTAGCGATTGAAAGCATCAATAAAGATGGCTGTAGTTACACCATACAAATGCTTCGTCAAAGATTGGAAAATATTCACGGTGGCCTAAATTTGGATAAACGCTATAAAACCTACGTTCGAATTAGCGAAGAAGCTGGCAATTTATCATATGCCGCTGACGCCACCGCTACCCGCGCAATGATGCGTTTAACTTCACAAATTATCATCAGTTGTGAAGGAAGAACCGTATACGAAACCAAATTAGCAAACGTTACTTCGTATTCGCAAAACGCTAATGACGAATTTGCCAATCAAAGTGCCGTTACTGGTGCACAGGAACGCCTGATTGAATCTGCAAGCATTGATATAAGCCGTGAGTTGCAAAAGTTTGCGAAATCTTTGTAAAGAATTGTATTTACTAAACAAAAATATTATATTTGTTCACTTACAACTTACAAAAAGATTTTTTAATGCAAAATTTTAAAAAAAATTTACTAAAATCAACTATCATTATATTTTTCAGTATATGCATAAATATAGCTGCATCAGCTCATGCGGCATCTGTTGATAATACGCTTACAGATGGAGCCATCGTTGCCTATGCAGGCAGATTAAATGTTTCACGTCATGTTGTAAAACTAGAAGTAGATGTTCCATTAATTTTATTCACAAAAACTGTTTTTTCAGCATCTGCTGTTTGTATAGGAAATGGCGAATTCCTAACGAACGCCCACTGTCTAGAACTTTGGTGTAATAGCAAATGGCAATTAATATATCCTTTGTTTGTTGAAAACAACGGGGTAAGAGAACGAGTTGTCGGAATAAGAATTCACAACATGTATACTAAATCAACAAAGAACAAATCACACGACATTGCCTATTTAAGAACCCTAAGAAATCCAGTAGGAATAGTAGGAATTGAACCAACATATAGAACACCTGAATTCATATTAGGACAAACCTTGACCTTAATAGGTTTTGGAGCTAGTGGTGGCCACATTCAAGTTCGAAGTGCAACACGGTGTAAATTTTCATTAAAGGCCTCAAGAGGAGTTAACCATCCCAAAGATTTTCTGGGTGTTGTATTGTAATTTTCCATGACTTCATCAAATTCCTCTTGTTTCATATTTTTCACATC
>CAMASM010000038.1 GCA_945860985.1 Candidatus Finniella inopinata | reverse complement strand
GATTGAGGACTTCGATTGCCAAAGCTTCGCTATTTTCACTCTTTCCTCATAAGATAAGTGGTGATATTTTTCCAAATGCAACTCCATTTTTTTGTTTGTATTTCAACTAACATCTTATGGTGTTGCACTTCATTTTAGAACAGGCGGTTAACTTGTGAAAATTATTATTTCAAATATTTACACCTAAGCTTTTTATAGTAATTAAAATATTCTGTAAATATTCTTCTGTATCGGCTTCAGCACGCACAACTAAAACGCTTTGTGTATTAGAAGCACGCACCAACCACCACCCATTAGTTTCTTCAACCCTAACCCCATCTATATCGTTAAAAGGCTTACCAACATCTAACAACTTTTGCTTTATTTCATCAACAATTGTAACTTTACGTTCTTCACAACATTCAACACGCATTTCTGGTGTACTGTGCAGTTTTGGTAAAAGTTCTACAATGCTTGAAAAGCTACAGTCTAAATTTTGCAAATAATCAATTAAAAATACAGCTGCATATAGTGCATCATCAAATCCATAGTAATTATGCTTAAAAAACATATGCCCACTCATTTCACCTGCAAACGCAGCGTCATTTTCACGCATTGTTTGCTTCACCCAAGAGTGTCCTGTTCGTCCCATAATTGCTTTGCCACCTGCATCTTCAATAGCTTTAAACGTATTACGACTACATTTAACATCAGCTACAATGGTACTGCGAGGTGCTTGACGTAAAATTGCCGCACTAATGATTGCCACCAGCTCATCCCCAGCAATAATTCTGCCTGTAGAATCAACCACACCAATGCGATCACCATCACCATCAAAAGCAAAACCTATATCACAACCATGCTGTTTTACAACGTCAACTAAGTGCTCCATATTCTTTGGCACACTAGGATCGGGATGATGATTAGGGAAATTGCAATCAATTTCAGTAAATAGCAATACATGGGTATGTTGAAATAATAGAGATGCCAACATTTCAACCAAGGGACCGGCTGCACCATTACCAGCATCCCATGCAATTTTTAATGGCTTTTTAAAACTAATTCCTTGGATAAGCCGCATCGCATAAGCATTTACCACCTCATCAGCACAATTAATATACCCACCACCCAAATTCAAATTAACCGGTTGTTCCAATAAATCTTTAATTTGATTACCAAAAAATGATTTATTATCCAAGGTAATTTTTATGCCATTGTCATCTTTTGGATTATGGGAACCAGTAATCATTAATGTGGCATCTGCTTGTAAATGATATCCCGCAAAGTAACTCATAGGTGTGGGACCAATACCAATATCCAAAACCTGCAATCCGCAATCAATTAAAGCTTCACATAAGTGTTTATGAAGATCAGGTGAACTAGCACGCCCATCTCGGCACACAACGACTTTACGGCCACCTTTTTGAAACACCAAACTACCAAAATGTGTACCAAGCCAAGCAGCATCTTCTAAAAATAGGTTAATGCCAAACGTGCCGCGTATGTCGTACTCACGCAAAATTACCGGGTTTAGCTTATACATATTATGATGCTTTATTAAGGGTAACCATTACTGACTGCAAATAAGGACGTAACTCTGGATCAGAGGCGGCCAATGCTAAATTTGCCTGCAACCAACCAATTTTAGTTCCACAGTCATAGCGATCACCCTTAAAACGAAAACCTGTTAGTGGAGTATCAGACGCCAATAATGTTTGAAGTGCATCAGTTAATTGAATTTCTCCACCGGCACCTTGTTTTTTTAATCCAAGTGGACCAAAAATTGATTTGCGTAAGATATAACGCCCGATAATAGCCGTAGAAGAAGGCGCGTTTGCAGAGCTAGGTTTTTCAACCACACCCCTTGCAACCACTTTTGCACCAGATTGTCTTGCAATATCCAGCACACCATAACGATTAATTTCAGATTCCGGCACATCAATTACAGCGACCATATTTCCATCATCATCGTTGTATGACTCAACCATCTGCTTTAAACATGATTTATGCGCTTGAATAAGATCATCCGCCAACAGTAATGCAAAAGATTCTTCCTGAATATAATGACGTGCGCACCAAACAGCATGTCCCAATCCTAATGGTTCATGTTGTCTAATAAATAGAGCTTGTCCTTCTGGAATACGTATAGAGCAAATTTTTTCTAAATCTTCCGTTTTTCCTCGTGCCTGCAATACAGATTCTAAGGCACTATGGCTATCAAAATGATCTTCAATTGCCTCTTTACCTTGAGAAGTTATAAAAATAAACTTTTCAATGCCAGCTGCTTTAGCTTCTTCAACAGCATACTGAATTAATGGCTTGTCGATCACCACTAGCATCTCTTTAGGAATTGCCTTAGTAGCCGGCAAAAAACGACTACCAAGTCCTGCCACTGGAAAAACTGCTGTCTTAATCATTACCCAGCCTTTTTTTGCTTTGGAATTTGAATCATGTCTAGGAGCTGATTTAGTTCTTGCCTTGCTGCCACATGTGATAAGCTCATCGCTATTCTAGACTCACGCAAATCAAGTAAAGTGATGCCACTTAAAAATAACTCACGGAAAATCACCCGCTCACCAAACCCAGGCACAAGACGGAAACCTATGCGTTTAGAAAGACTTTCAAGAACTTTCCTCATATCTTCTTTATTACGAGAATTGACCGCAGTTAATCGGTTACGCAGTACAATCCAATCAATTGTTCTACGGTCCCGTATAGCACGTTCTTTTTTTTGTTCCCACACCATTTCAGAATAAGTACTAGGTTTTACAATTTCTAAATTTTCTGGATTAACCCTCGCCAACATATCTAAATCGATAAAGCTATCATTCAAAGGAGTGATCAAAGTATCAGCATAACTATGAGTTAAGCGCGACAGATACATATCACTTCCAGGTGTATCAATAACAATGTAATCATGGGTACTAAGCTTACCAATTGCATATTTTAAATTACGTGCATCTTCTGCTTGGCTTTCTTCAAGAATAGATTTTTCTGAACGAAAAACAGGATAATGATCAGGTAAAGGCAAATGTTCTGCTGGGTTAGCATCAGATCGCACACGTCGATTTTCTACGTACCGAGACAAAGTACCCTGCCTCGCATCAACGTCAATACTACCAACCTTATATCCCTGGCGCAAAAGGGAAGTAATAACATGCATAGCCACTGTTGACTTGCCTGTTCCACCCTTTTCGTTGCCTAAAACGATTATATACGGACTATGATTAGACGACATTATTAACCACTTTAACTTTAACTTACACTTACTTACATCATAGAAAAAAGAACGCTAAAAGCCAAGATTTTAAGATTTTAATGAACTACCAATGTATTTTTCTAGGTTATAGGTATGGCTTCTTGGATTTTACAAAACTTATTTCGCATTAACCTGCACGACCACCTCATCTGGGTGCGCAAAATTAAGAACTTGCCGTGCTTTTTCTGCTAAAAGATCTATATCCAAACTATCTGGCCTTAACAGATAAGCCTCTTTTTCCAGGTATTCTTTTTCTTTAGTCAAAGCGTTAAGTATAATTTCTTGTTCTTTTAATTTTTTATCCAAACGAATCCAAGCCAACACCCCACGTTGCCCTTGAAAAATATGATAAGTAAAGTACACAGTCAAAGCTACAATCACAGCTGGAAATACTATATGGCGTAATTTTTGGTTCATTAAGGATCCTTACTAAATTAACTAGTGTACATGTCTTAACATGCGTAATTTAATCATTTTTTAATCTATATTGAGAGATATTGTATTTAAGAACAGTTCTTCAGATATTACTTCATGGCATCCCCTTAAAGCCCAAAAGGTGCTAATGGCGAAGCTATATCTGCTGCAAGGTTGGAGCCAAGGCGGGTGGCCCACCCTGCATTTGGGCGGGGGCGGGGGATGGAACCGTATACCATCAAAAGATTAATCATTTGTTAATTTCCATAAAAAAACTACACCTTGCGCACAGCTTTACAAAAGAAAATGAGCTCTACCCAGCTCTTCTTCTATACGCAACAATTGATTATATTTAGCCAATCTATCACTTCGTGACAACGAGCCCACTTTAATTTGTCCAGCACCACAAGCTACTGCTATATCAGCAACGACACTATCTTCAGTTTCACCTGATCTATGAGACAAAATCACCCCATAAGATGCCATTTGTGCCAAATTAATGGTTCCAAGAGTTTCTGTTAATGTGCCAATTTGGTTAGGCTTGATCAATATAGCATTTGCAGCCCTTCGTTTGATTCCTTCTGCCAATCTCAATGCATTGGTTACAAATAAATCATCTCCAACTAACTGCAAACCTGAACCGGAAAAAGTACTTGTAGCTTCCTCCCACGCATCCCAATCGTTCTCAGCAAAACCATCTTCTATTGAAAAAATAGGATAGTCTGCACAAAGAGTTTCATAGAACTTAATCAACTCACTATGGTTAAAACGCTTACCTTCCCCTTTAAATACGTATTCACCGTTTTTAAACAGTTCATTAGCTGCAACGTCAAGTGCTATCATCACCTGTTCACCAGGTTCATACCCTGCCGATTCAATAGCTTGAATAACCAAGTCAAGAGCAGCTCTAGTATCAACCACACTTGGGGCAAAACCGCCCTCATCACCAACGGCAGTAACTAAACCAGATTTCTTTAAAATCATTTTTAAATGATGAAAAATCTCAGCGCCCATACGCAAAGCTTCACTAAAAGTATCAGCTCCATAAGGTACAATCATAAATTCTTGGATATCCAAATTATTATCAGCGTGTGCACCGCCATTAATAATATTCATTAATGGCACAGGCATACGTGTGCACTTGATACCACCTAAATAACGATACAATGGCTGTTTGTAATGGGCAGCAGCAGCTCTTGCGCATGCAAGACTTACTCCTAATGTAGCATTAGCTCCAAGACGGCTCTTATTTTCCGTGCCATCAAGTTCTACTAAAGCATCATCTATTGATGATTGGTCCGTAGCATCATAGCTCATCAAATTATCTGCGATTTCATTATTAACTATCTCTACTGCCTTCAAAACACCTTTACCCAGATAACGAGCGGGATCATTATCACGTAATTCAACAGCTTCAAAAGTACCTGTAGAAGCACCACTAGGCACAGATGCACGACCAAAAGCACCACCTTCTAATGTGACATCAACCTCAATAGTCGGATTACCACGAGAATCTAAAATCTCACGTGCTTTAATATCTGCAATTAGAGGCATATGAAACCTTACTACTTAAAAATTTTGTACATTATGCCAATTTTAAATAGCGTTAACAATGACCTTAATCCAAACCTTGCACATAATTAAAACAATTTAATAACTAAATACCCCATCAAAGTACGATATGTACGAGTTGATGGGGCTAATTAGTCTTTTTTCTACTCTACTTCATTGTATCCTCTAGGATTTATATCCCAGAGGGTAGTATAAATTACGCTGGATGAGAGTTAATCCAATCGATTCTAGCTTTAATTTCAGCATTACCAGAAGATACATCAAAAGTTGATGTGGGCAATCCACTAGCATCTAGAATTTGCTTCACTTTTATTTGACTTTTTTGTTCAAAAAGATAGCATCTTGTTCTGCCATACTCATCGCTAACGCGTAACAATCCACCTACTGAAGGATCTTTGCTAACCGTAACGACCACTCCACTTTTATTGTAGGCATAGTCCGCGCCCTCTGTTCCATGGGCTTTGTAATCTTTGATGATATCCCATTGATGTGCCTTAGGTACCCAAAAGCTGCCAGCGCCCCCTTGTACCCATAGTGCATAAGATCCATCATTAGCTCCAGAAAGTAATTCTAATGTCGTTTGCATCATGTCGCGATAGTCTCTATAAGCACCACAGTAACGCCCTCCTCCATTCTCAGATTTAAATAGAGTCAGAGCTTTTAAATACGCGTCATTGCACTGCGCTCCAGAGTAAGAATGGTGCCCACCTGCTACATGCGAAAAATGAGAAAAACGTGTTTTGCTTAGCATCAACCTGCCTTCATCACTTACACCTAGTGCTATTCCTGGCTGAGATTCTGATACTATGCTACCAGCACCAATCATTAAGACATCTAACCGATGATTTGTAGAAGAAAAACCTGCAGATAAGGAGGATAAAAGGCTTCCGGTTTGTACAGCATCATCTGTCTGGCCATCTGTAACAATAACAAGAAGTGTATCTCCCGGCGCACTCTTTCTTAGCTCACCCATCATAAGAGAAAGAGCGGGGGCTAGCGAAGTACCACCACCTGAGTAAGGTAAAATATTATCTAGATTTGCTGCAAATCTAATGTATTCTTTTGGATCTGCCACAAGTTGAGGGAAACCTATTCCAATTGGTAATTGAGGAGATGAATCAAACGGGAGTAGATAAAAATTGGATGACCCCATCCCTGTATGAGGTAGAGCTTTCAATAGAAGAGACAAACCTTCTGCTTCTGCCAGAAAAATAGGCTTTGTTTTTGCACCCACAGGCTCAGCTGCGACTGCATCAGGAACAAGACTGGCGCTTAAAGACTCTGCATCAGCACCTGCAAATCTACCACCTCCACAGCCTCTTGAAAACCGACCACCTCCGCCGAATCGGCTTCCACCGCCTCCTCCACCTAGGTCATAAGTGCTTCCTGAAACATCATAAAGAACACAAACATTTTGAACTGTATAATTTTTAAGAGCCTCTTTGAGTGCTTCACCTTCTGCTCCATCTGGTATTGAAAATTGAAGATTTTGGTCAAAAGTGCGTTGCTGCGCTGGTAAACCACTTTCCCCAAGAGAAGCGCAGTAATCCCTTAATGACCTACGTTGCAGGACAGGTGAAGAAAAAACGCCTACTTGAGTTGTTGTTGATGACGCTCCTCTGCCTGCCCTAGAAGATGCTGAAGAATCAGCAATTACAGAAGTAGTTGTAGTTGCAGATGCAGTTAATATAGGTGCTCCTGCAACGAGAGTAGTATCACCACCAGAAACTTTTCTAGTTGCCCCAGAAGCTAACGAAGGATCAGCAGCAGGAGTAGCTACAACTGATGCGGTAACTCCTACTGCAACAGGATCAGGATCACCAAAAATCGCAGACAAAAAGTCTTCCTGACTTGCTTTTAATGGGGCTCCTTTGCCAACCATAGATGCTGAAGGATCAACTTCGGCTGCCATGAATGGATCTGCTGCTCCAATCACCTTTGCGGTGTGGATTGACAATCCTAGTAATGCCATAAGAGTTAGTGTTTTAATACGTGTCATATCTTTACTCCCAAAAACTTGTTAACGATTTACAATTTGAGAGTAGTAATGTTCTAGTTAAGAAATAGTTAATGTAAGAAAAACCTAAGAACTCAACCTAGAAGGCTAGCGCTAAGAAAGTAATCATGATTTTGTTTATTTCAAAAATGGCTGGGGGGACCTGGATTCGAACCAGAGTTGCCCGGTCCAGAGCCGGGAGTTCTACCGCTAAACTATCCCCCAACATCATAATCCTTAAGTACTACCATAACCCTGAGATAAAGTGTAGGATATAAAAAAAAGCAAATAGAAAAAGTAATGATAAAATGTCTGAATATGATGCACAAAACACACACCTGGAAGGTGTACGCCCTTTAGAATGTGATAGCCACCACCCGATAATTGCAGCGATTGATCTAGGAACTAATTCATGCAGGCTATTAGTAGCCAGAGTTAACGTCGCAGGCATTCGTACCAATTATTTTCGTAGTCGCCCCAAGCCTTTAGCCTGGAAAGTTGTAGACTCATTTGCCAAAGTTGTACGACTAGGGGAAGGACTGCATTCCAATAACGAGCTATCTATTGAAGCTACGGACAGAGCCATGGATGCCCTTGCAATTTGCCGTAAAAAACTCGATCGCTATAACTTGCATAGTATACGTGCCGTAGCAACTGAAGCATGTAGAAGGGCCACAAATAACCATATTTTGGTAGCAAGGGCGAAGAATGAACTCAACCTTGATATTGAAATAATTGATTCGGAAGAAGAAGCAAGCCTTGCTTTAAAAGGCTGCTCCGCTATGTTAAGCTCACATCTTCCATACGGTATAGTTTTTGATATTGGAGGAGGCAGCACAGAAATAATTCTAGTAAAATTAAAAAAAGACGGGAAACGCCGTCCCGGTTATTCTGTACCTTTCGATATTATCGATTCTATTTCTATACCTTATGGTGTAGTTACCACATCCGAAGAATTTGGCACAAATAATGAAACAGAAGGCCATGAAAAATTACAGAATATCATTTTAAATGAGCTAAAAGAATTTGTTTCAAAAAATAATATCTTAGAATTTATTAAAAACAATGAATTACAAGTAACAGGCAGCTCAGGGACAGTTACCACTCTTGCAGCATTTCATCTAGGATTGGCCCAATACGAACGTCGTTTAGTTGATGGCATGACTATTGATTACAATGATTTATACACTGTAATTAATAAAATTTTAAGCATGACCCGTGAGGAACGCCTTTTACAATCAAGCATTGGCTTTGGCCGGGTCGACTATGTATTAACTGGATCAAATATTCTAAAAGCCATTTGCGATGCTTTACCTGTAAAAAGCATGAGAATTGCAGACCGCGGAGTACGTGAAGGAATATTGATTGATTTAATGCTAGAAGTAATCAGGATGTAGTCTATGAATTTTGTTAAAGCACACGGTCTTGGTAACGATTTCGTAATGATGGTAAATGCAGATGTTCCACCAAGTGAATTAAGCAATTTAAGTAGAAAACTGGCAGATCGCAGATACGGCATTGGTTGTGACCAAGTGGTCATTGCTCAAGAATTCAATGAAATTACAAAGGTACGATTTTTCAATAGTGACGGCTCTGAAGCAGAGAGTTGCGGCAATGGAAGCCGGTGCATTGCAAAATACTTAATGGAGCAAAAAAATACTAATTATATAAAATTTGAAACCATGGGAGGACCTTTAAATTGTCGTCTTAATGATGATGGAATGGTTACCGTTGAAATGCCTACCCCTATTATAGAACGATTTGATGGCCCACAGGGATTAGCGCATCTTTCTACACCCGATGCAATATCTGTTACCGTAGGCAACCCGCATTTAGTCTGCTTTGTTGATGATGTTTCGCTAATAGAAAGATATGGCGAAGGATTAGAAAACCACCCAGCTTTTCCTATGCGCACTAATGTTAATTTTGTAAAAATTATTAATTCTGAACATTTAGAATTAAAAGTATGGGAACGTGGAACAGGCATAACCCCGGCATGCGGAAGTGCTGCTTGTGCTTCGGTAGTTGCAAGTTTTACTCACAAAATAGTAAATAACCATGTCAAAGTTTCTCAAACTGGTGGTGATCTTTGGATTAATTTCGATGGCGACAAACTATTAATGACTGGCCCGGCCACCATAGTATTCACGGGAACCATTGCAATTTAAAAGGTTGTAAAAGATTTTATAAAGAAATATTTGCAGCCATTCTCATTTTTTTAATGAACATTATAAAAATTGATTAAATTTGGAATTTGCAGCTTGCTTGGGGCCCACCTGCCCCAGAAAAAGTGACAACAGCCCACCCCAGCCGCCACCTCTAACATAATCCTGCCTTAGTCTTAAAATCCATAGGATCTTAAGATTATGTTCTTCCATAGGCTTTCGGCCCATCAAAAAAGTGTCTACAATACCAACAGCGCTGTTAGGATAATAGACAGGACACCCTAAAAATAAAGGGAGTTCACCATTGCTGGTTACTCAGATTATGCACCCAAGCTACTCTTGGGTGTAACTTACCACCTAAGCTTAATATAACAGTAATTGGTTAATTGATAGTTAAAGTAGGAATTGATGAAATATTTATGATTTCGTGAGTTTGCTTAGAGTTTGCTTAGGTTTTACCTTGGTTATCTCCTTAAGCTTGCTTAGATCTTTTCCATTAAAATCAGATTGTTTATATTTTTTGTTATAAGAACCAAATAGCTTCACTCGATCATGCGGACTAGGGTGAGTATTAAACAATTCAAATAACCAAAATTTAGAAAACTGCTTTTTTTCAACTTTTTTAAAAAATTGCATCATACCTTTAGTTGATAGCTGCAATTGATCTAAATATTTTATGGCGCCATCATCAGCTTGCATTTCGTTTTCCCTTGAAAACTGCAACACGTACATTAAGGTACCTGACTCCGACAGCGCTCCACCGGAAATGATTTTATCAACACAACTTAAGAATGATACTTTTAAGTACGATGCTATGCAGTGACGATATTTTACATGGGTCATTTCGTGTGCCAAAACTCCCATAACCTCTTCAATAGAGTCAGACTTATTAACAAGTTCGGAATAAATAATAACTTTTTTATTAGGAAGCGTTATGGCATTTAGCTCTTTATTTTGAATAATTTCAATTTCAATGCCATCTAATGATGGGTCAATCTCAACAAAGGCTTCTTTAATTTTCCTTAAAGTTTCATTATTAAAATCGTTAGCCAAAACCTCATTATTACGCAAATGGATAAGCCTTGCTTGTTTTTCTAACCATGGCTCAATACTGTTAGGTAATAAAAACACTAACGAATCTAAAAAACACCATAATGCTACCATTCCACAAACGATGCTGTAGTAAATGATGAATGAACGAGAACACCATGATGACCTTGTTTTTTTCACTCCAGCCAAAAGTTTTAATATTTCATGCTGGTCATTGGCATCATCAACTGCAATGTATGCGTGTTTACCAATAGACTCACTGGTTAACAAAAGTTTAGTAGATGTTTTTTGCCAATTAATCTTTTCAAGGCTAATAGTTTGATCATTATGTCTAATACTAAAAGACGAACTATCATTACACAGCAATTCACAACTTTGGCTAGCGGAACTTTCTCCATCAAAAAATTTAACATTAAAATACATTTACAATCCATGCCTTAAAAATCAGCAATATCAAATAGTGCAGCGGCTCCATCTTGCCCAGTTGTTTCATCTATTGATTGTTCTGCTGATAAACTATCTTGAGAACCTTCAACGTCGTAATATTTTTGCATAAACTTTAATTGACGGTAGGTAACGTAAGGAAGTGCCAAACCTAAACTAAAAACAGTAATCAACAAATTTGCAATACTAAACCTTAAAAGCGCTGGAGCTGTGTAGGTGACTTTAAGTTTTACATCCGCCATAGCCAAATGATTCATTGCATACCTAATACAGTAAACCATGAAATAAATTCGCGACATGTAAAGAGTTGGTATAGTAAGCAATAAAGTATTATAGCTCATCCTCTTTAAATCTTTAGCATTTCCTGTAAAAATTAGCGGTATATTGCCCCAAGAAGTATTTTTATAGATAAATTGGTTTTTTGTAATAAAATAAACATGATCTTTAAAACCAAAAGTTATTAAAGATTTAAGAGAAAGTACTAATGCTAAATTTGCATAAGCAGTACGCTCACCTTTTAAAGAAAAACGAATCCCCTGCCATGTTGTACGTGAATATAAATATTGATGTTTTGAATAAGTCGCAAATTCAATTATCCAAATAAAGCCAAGAAATATCCCACCATAAAAAATACTAGCTAAAACAATAAGCAGCGTAGTTTTTTTATATATCCCAAAAATTGTAATCAGCCAAGGAAGACTCTCGCTAACAACTACGAACAGCAAGTAAAAAAGTATTACTTTTAAAAATGCTTTTAAAAGCTCAATTGCTGTACCATGGTAAATAAATGGGTGATTGTATACTTCAAAATGCGACCAAATATAGGAACGCAGATTAGTTTTCCCCCAAAAGCGATAAATTCCAAAAGTTAAAATTGTAAGTAATAAATTCTTAATACTTATTAAAAAGTGACTCCCAACGTTTCCAGTGTATTGAATATTCATAAGAACTATTTATAATTCACCTACATAAGTATAGGTAAATTATTATACTAAATCAATAAAAAACTTTATTTGGCAATACATTAAGAAGTTTGTTTGTATATATTATCCAGCATTTTCTAAAACTGGACCAAGGCGAATTGGTTGAATAGCCGTAGCCTTGCCGTTATCAGCAATATCAATAAATACACCGCAAACAGTTCCTTCACCTGTAGCTGGTTCCTTTTGCTTAGGGCGCGGTATCTTTTTTAAAAAACTAACTAACGCGGTATCAGGGTGCAAACCAATTACAGAATCATAGTCTCCGCACATTCCAGCATCTGTAAGGTATGCTGTACCACCTTTCATAATTTGAGCATCTGCTGTAGGCACGTGAGTATGAGTACCAACAACTGCTGAAACCTTGCCATCAAAATACTTAGCAATAGCCATTTTTTCAGAGGTAGTCTCAGCATGTACATCTATAAAAATAGCAGAAATAGCCCCACCCAATGGATAAAGTTTCAAAACATCTTCTATTGCACGAAAGGGACAATCAAGAAAATTTTCCATAAACAATCGCCCCATTACATTAATGACTAACAATGTTTTGCCATTTAACGGATACAAACAATAACCCTTACCAGGAACATTTTTTGGCAAATTTAAGGGCCGTAAAACCTTATCTGTTTGGCTAAGCATAGAAATAATTTCAGATTTGTCAAAAGTGTGATTACCTCCTGTGATAACATCCACCCCAAGTCTAAAAAAATCCTTGGCCATATCCGGCATTAATCCAAAACCATGGGCAGCGTTTTCCCCATTTAAAATCGTCACATCTGGTTTATAGCGCTGTTTTATAATAGGTAAATACTTAGCAACCGCATCGCGACCGCTACGCCCAAATACATCTCCCAAAAATAAAATTTTCATAAATACTAACCATAAACAATATGCGCTGAATGTAATGATTATACCTGATATTTAAAAAACAACAAAAGCAGTTGCTTTGTACTGTCTTATCAAACGTGCTAAGATCCCTCCCATGAATAACCGTTCAATAATGTTTAAAAATATCAGTTTGGGCTATCATGCAGATACTCCAGTACTATCTGATTTAAATTTTTCCATACCAAATAACGCCTATTGCGCAATAGTTGGAGCAAACGGAGCTGGCAAATCCACTTTATTAAAATTAATAGGGGGATTAATTAAACCAACACAAGGTCTCATAAAACATTCATTTAAACGTCTAGCTTATCTAGCTCAAAATGGTAATTTTAATCGTACCTTTCCAATTTCAGTAGCTGATGTTTTAAAAATGGGAAAATTTGTCTACGCTGATAGTGACTATAACAATAAAGCACTTATAGCGGCTTTAGATACCGTAAAGCTAGCCATTTTCCTAGATTGCCCAATTAGCAACCTCAGCGGTGGGCAATTCCAAAGAATACTCTTTGCAAGAATTTTACTACAAAATCCTGATCTACTACTGCTTGATGAGCCTTTCAATGGAATTGATGAAGAAACCATTCTTGATTTAGCAGAAATATTAACCATCCTGCACAAACAAGGAAAAACAATATTAATCGCTATACATGACTGCAAATTTGTTAACAATTTTGTGCCATTAATTATTGATGTAAAAAATGGAAAGGCCAGCTTACGGCACAACCAAAATTTAAATAGTTTAAAGGGGACTCAGGTATGATTAGTCTGTGGGATATCTTCGTTGCCCCATTCACAGAATATGTATTCATGCAAAAAGCTTTAATCAGCTGTATTTTTCTATGCCTCTCAGCGGTTCCTTTAGGAGTATTTCTACTTTTACGTGGCTTAAGTTTAGTGGGTGATAGCCTTTCCCACGGAATACTACCCGGAATTGCTTTAGCAGCAATATTTTTTGGCATGAACCCAATTGCTCTATTTATTGGTGGAATTATTGCAGGATTAATTGTTGCCTTTGTTTCAAACCAGCTAAGTAGCCGCTCAATTATTCCAGAAGATGCAAGCTTTACAGTAATTTATAGCCTTTCATTAGCCCTGGGAGTTTTGATTTTATTTCACCACGGCACTAACACAAATGTTTTACATCTGTTATTCGGTAGTGTCTTAGGAATCGATAACATTACACTAAGCTTAATCTCTTTAATTTCTTTAGTTACCATATTGTACTTGAGTTTATACCGTAAGTTGCTGCTTATGTACTGTTTTGATCCGTTATTGTTTCAAATAGCTGGAAAACCCCACCACCTATTAATGATTGGATTCTTATCCTTAGTGGTTGCAAACCTTGTTGCAAGCTACCAAGCAATCGGCACATTATTGGCACTTGGATTAATGATGCTGCCAGCAATTGCCGCCAGATTACTACGCAACCACTACAGGCAAATTTTCAAACTAAGCTCTGTGCTTGGAATTTTTGGGTGTTATGCTGGATTGCTATTATCCTATCACATTGATTGGCCTTCAGGACCATCAATTATCTTGTGTTTAGGGACTCAGTGTCTTTTGATCTACTGTTTAAATCTAAACAAAAGTCGTTCAAAAATCTAACCGCACCAACATAATCATATCTTACAATCAGCTCGAAGGTCTTTTGCAAGACGAATAAAATCTTCTTTTCCCACAATATCTTGTGCTGTACGTTCAAGTGCACAGAAAATTTCTGGAGTAGCTTTAGCATCATCTAAAATGGAAACTGAAGTTTCACCTTCTAGATT
This sequence comes from Candidatus Finniella inopinata, assembly GCA_945860985.1. Lineage (GTDB taxonomy): Bacteria > Pseudomonadota > Alphaproteobacteria > Paracaedibacterales > CAITNM01 > CAITNM01. The sequence goes on along the minus strand of CAMASM010000038.1, from coordinate 2,568 downwards.
ATAAAATTCAATAAATGGCAACATTTTTGTAAAAAGCTGTACAGTTTCGCTTGCATATACACTTTGATTTTCCAAAAGAGTTGTAACTAAAGCAGGAACAAGTTTTATGATCCCAGCATTATGGAACCTTTCAACTGGTTGCAAGCGCGTAGTATACAATCCCGTAGAAATGTGCACAATTCTTAAAAGAGGTTTTATAGGCTCGCCATCCTTGATACTTTCGCAAAAGTATTGCATTGGATCAATGCCACGCTCTTCCAATTGCCTTAGTCCCATTTCAAGCGCTTTAAAAACAGGGTTATCTAATGGACCTTGGTCAATTAGGTCAAAGGTTCTTGTTTTATCGTACTCTTTATTACTAATAATTGGATTAATACGTGCCGTTGGAAAAGTGGTTGATTGCACACACGATGCATATACAGCGTCTCTTAAGAAAAAATTCGGATAGGCACCATTACTGGCTTTTTTACTGTTAAACTCAAACGACCTTCCTGTGTTCATATCACATGTAAACATGGTTAACTCAATTTTATTATCTTTGCAGCTTGAACCTGAGACTGTACGTGTTTCGGTAAGAGAAAAATCCCCTAAATACTGATTTAATAACTTACGAAGATGTTTACCATTGTAACTTGGCTTAAAAAGATTTCTTAATTGCATCCATACTTGCCCTATGCAACTTTGCTGCAATTTGTATAAGCAAGAAGATGGAGAAATATTACTAAAAATATACGCCCCTTCTTCTAAGTAAAGTTGAGAAAGAATATGGGGGATAGATGGGCTAGAATGAATGATAGATGGTGTTTGAGACGACCAATATTTTGGATCTACCGTAATCGCTGCAGAAATAATAGTTCCTGTTGAACTGCCTATTGATCCATGAATCATTTGATAAATTGGAAATGGCTTATCGGCAGATCCAACAGCTTTTTCAAGCTCTTCTAATACACGTGCTGAAATGTAACCTTTAATACCACCACCATTGCATCCTAAAATAACAAGAGGTTTATCAAGCAAACAAGTTTTTTTAGCGCCACATGAAGATAATGGACCAGTGCCTAGTAATTCATCTACTAACCCTTTTTCACACTCTGAAGAACCGTATACTAAGCTCAAGCCAAAATAGATAGAGCAACACAAAAATACAAAACGTAAATTCATAATAAATACCACTGATATACACCACCAGTACCTATAATAAAAGTAATTTATTAATAAAATATTAAACTGTATTGAACATTAATTATGCAGCATTGAATAAAATGCATTAATAATTTCTTGAACTGGTTTAACGAATACTTCCAACCACCTCAATCACCCCTTGAATAATATACTGAGTAGCCATGGCTGCAACAATCACGCCAAATACTCTAGTCAGCACATTCATACCGGTAACACCAAGAATTTTCATTAGTTGCTCACCCAGGCGCATTGTAAAATATGTAATCAAAAGCACAAGTATGGCAAGCAATACAACACATATTGAGGCAGTGTAATTAATTCGTTCTGCCTCATGCATTAAAACCACAATTGATGTCATGGCACCGGGGCCAGCAATTAACGGAATTGCCAATGGAAAAACTGAAATGTCGTGGCTAAATGTTGCTTCTTTTTCTTCATCATCATTTGGGGTACGTGAACCTGTTGATTTAGCCATAACCATTTCAATACCAGCCAAAAACAACAAAAAACCACCAGCAATACTAAAAGCTGCTTGAGAAATTCCCAAAAGAGATAATAACTTACCTCCAACAACGGCAAAAAACACCAATAAAATAGCCCCAATTATGCAGGCTTTTTTAGCAGTTCTTTCCCTTTGCAATGAACTATCAGTACGGGTAAGAGATATAAATACCGGCACAACCATGAATGGATCAATAATTACCAATAGGGTAACAAAAGCTTGAGATAAAAATTCTGACATTTTTTCAGCTACTTTGCGCTTACATATGAAGCGTAGCATAATTTATCGAATAGTTAAGATACCTATTATAAATAAAGTGCCCCCTTTTTTAATTTGGGGCACCTTTTATATTATTTCTTGTATTGTTTGTGAGAAGCTTACTAATCAGTAATTAAACTTATCTAGTTATAACTTGCTCCCAAACCCCTTAAGTCTAAGAATTTCTGAAGGAGACATTCCGCCAAAGCCATGTGCCAAAAAATTATTTTGCCCTTTACTTGGTGATTTTTTTTGTCTTTTGGCTATTGGCTCCTCCTCTTTCGGCTCAACTTCATTTGATGCACCACCAGCAGTAGCTACTGCACCCCCCATATCTTCTTCAAATGTAAAATGTATAGGTTGTCTTTTCGTAGGGGTTACAAATTCTCCTGCAGCCGCTTCTGCTACACTTGAGAAAGCCGTTGGAGTATTTAAAGATCCTAACTCTGGTTCATCATCTGAGTCAGATAAAACTATTGGGGCTGTCCCAGATAACACAAAAATGTGTTATGTAGGATGGTATGAAGAAGAGTCGAATAAGTAAGGCCAAACAAGATCGCTTAATAGAACATTTTGTTGCCGGTACAACAGCAAGATGCGCAGCAGAATTAATAGATGTAAATCGT
>CAMASM010000037.1 GCA_945860985.1 Candidatus Finniella inopinata | reverse complement strand
TTGGTTCACTTTTGTCAATCCATGCTTTGGTAAGTTGTGGCATATTAACGCCCCTTAGATTTGTTAATGTTTTTACGTTACCAAAACGGCATCACCAGAACAAGATATAACTTCCTTTATAGGGTATTCATTGGTAGTTATTTACCATAGTTGATTTGTATGAAATGGCGTGTGAGCCAGAGTTAGAGCCAGAAAGCCTTGATAATGACCGGCTTCCACAACGTGTTTTCATCATACACCCCCGCCCTTATTGGGTGGGCCACCCGCCTTGGCGCCATCCAAGAAAGCAGATATAGCTTCGCCATAGGCATCCTTAAGGGCTTTAGAATGATGTCTTGAAGAAATATCTGAAGAGCTGCTCTTACATCAACATATACCATATAAGTAATTAATAATTTCTAAATTTGAAAGGTATTATTATTAATTCAAACACGATATGCCAGTCATTTCCGCAGGCTGCTCAATCCCCATAATATCTAAGATTGTAGGCGCAACATCTGCCAAAGTACCTTTCTGTAAATTTTTCGCAGGACCATTAACCTGCACTAACGGCACCGGGTTACAGGTATGCGCTGTATGTGGAGTCACTCCATCAACTTCACGCATACATTCAACATTCCCATGGTCAGCTGTAATTAATAACACCCAATCTTGTTCTAGTGCCTTTTTTTCCAATGTCTTCAAACAGTTATCAACACAACTTACCGCTTTATGAATCGCCTCAATTATCCCGGTATGGCCCACCATATCTGTATTTGCGTAATTTACAACAATAAGTGACAAATCATCCCTTTCCATAGCTGCACAAACCGTTTCAGTAACTTTTTGCGCTGACATTTCTGGTTGCAAATCATAAGTTGCAACATTTGGAGATGGAATCATAACACGCTCTTCCCCCTCAAACTGTTTTTCTCGACCGCCATTTAAAAAGAAGGTCACATGAGCATACTTTTCTGTTTCAGAAACTCGCATTTGCTTTAAACCTTGATTAGCAATAATTTCACCGAGACTCTTTTCGGCCTTAACTTTTGTAAAAATTGATGGAATGAGAGATGACAAATCCTCTGAATAATCATTCATTGCCAGTGTCGAACCAAATTTCACAATTTGTTTTCTATTAAATAATTTGAAATCATGAAGTAACAAACTACGAAGTAACTGACGCACCCGATCTGCACGAAAATTAATCATCCACAAACCATCGCCATCTTGCATGCCAGCATACCTTTCATGCACGGAAGGTTTCATAAACTCATCGGTTACACCTTCGGTGTAGGAATTTTTAATGGCATGCATTGCATCTTCAAACTTAGGTGCCTTAGCCATTACCAAAGCATCATAAGCAAGCTCAATACGTTCCCAACGATTATCTCTATCCATGGAGTAATAACGTCCACACAAAGATACCAGCTGAAGATTTGGATAATCTTTTATCTCTTTTAAAAATTCTTCCACATAAACTGCTGCACTTTTTGGAGGAGTATCACGACCATCTAAAAATCCATGTACAAAAACCTTGATACCGTCAGCTGCCAATAGTTTAGCTGCATTAACCATGTGGCGCATATGTGAATGCACCCCACCAGGAGATAGTAATCCCATTACATGGCAAGGTTTATTACTATTTTTCAATTGTTCAATCGCCTTTAAAATAGATGGATTATTATTAATAGAACCGCTAGCAAATTGCTGATCTATTTTTGGTAAATCTTGAAAAATCACCCTACCAAGACCTATTGTCATGTGGCCAACTTCGCTATTTCCCATCTGATAATCTGGTAAACCTACGTAGCTTTCTGATGCCTGTAATTGAGTATGTGGATATTTTTTCAAAAGTTCAGGCCAATAAGTGGCAGCCTGCAGCCCGTTATACTTACCATCTGAAGCAATTCCCCATCCATCGAGAATGCACAACACAACTTTGCGCTTCACAAAATACCAATCTCTTTCACTTTCTTGATTTTAGCCTAATTCTAGTCTGTAATACTATCGTAACTAACATTAACCTTTAAGGATTCTTATGAGAATAACATTTTTTAAACTACTAACTATGACTATTACAGTTTTAGGATTTACTGTTACCGCGATGGATAGTGATGCTGCACGAGACATTATAGACAGAGACGTTGTAGATTTAGACACAGTACAGGATTCAATTGCAAAAACCAACACGCCGGACATGCTAGATAAACCCGAAGCAGCTCCAGAAGACGCGCCAGTTAAACCTGAAAAAGCTGCTGTGGCTAAGGTTACAATCGCAGAAGTTGATATGGATTACGTTGAAGCTAATTTAAAAAAAACAACAGGAGTTAAAGCAACAGTAGTTAATGCCCTAAAAGAAGGTGATATGATAGAGGAATCAATCCGTATTCCTGCTGATGCTGATGACAAAGTTATCTCAGATAAGCTAAAAGATAAAAAGGCCGAAATAATTGTTCACTGTTGGAACCCTAAATGTAACGCTGGCATGACTTTAGCTGAGAGACTTGTTGGTCTTGGTTACACCAATGTTAAACATTACAAAGGCGGTATAGCGGAATGGACAGCAAACAAGAAGCCAATCACAAAATCTAAATAGTTTAAGAGTAACTTAGGTGACCATTTACGGTCACCTAAAAGATGACAACTGCTTTAAAATAGCAAAGCAAAATTTCACCTTTTGTTCATCATTCAAGCCTTCTCGCAAAAAAGTAATTTTTTGATCTGGGCGTAATTTTATATTGGCTAGCTTACGTGCCTCGGGTGATTGAATATATGCAAGCAATGCCTCAGGTTTTGCAAACTGATTCTTGTAAAAACCAATAACTACACCTTTTGGCCCAACATCAATTTTTTCAACATTCAAACGTTTGCATGCAATTTTTAACTCAATAACCTTTAGCAGATTTTCACATTCTTTGGGGGTTTTTCCAAAACGATCAAGTAATTCTGAAGCAAAAATATGTACTTCATTAACGGTCTCTAGACTTGCCAAACGTCTATACAAACTTAAACGCAATCCTAAATCAGCCACATAAGATTCTGGTATTAATAAAGAAATACCCAAATTTAATTGAGGTACCCATTCTTGGTGAACCTCAGTATGATCTTGCTCAGCACGTACTTGTAGAATTGCTTCGTGCAACAGGGTTTGATACAGTTCAACCCCAACTTCTTTAATGTGACCAGATTGCTCTTCACCCACAACATTACCGGCTCCTCGAATATCCATATCATGACTTGCTAATTTAAATCCTGCACCTAATTGATCAAGACTTTGCATAACTTCTAAGCGCCTTTTAGCGGAATCACTCATAATTGTTTCCACAGGTGTAGTAAGATAAGCGTATGCCTGGATTTTGGTACGACCAACTCTTCCACGTAGTTGGTATAACTGTGCAAGACCAAAGCGATCAGACTTGTGAATAATAATCGTATTGACCCAAGGCATATCAATTCCTGACTCAATTATGTTAGTAGCCAGTAATACTTCATATTTACGGTCACAAAAATCGGAAATAATATTTTCAAGTTCTTCGCCAGGAAGTTGTCCGTGAGCCACCGCAACCCTAAAATCTGGTAGCATGTATTCAATAGTTTCTTTAGCTTTTGCAATATCCTCAATTCTTGGCACTACAAAAAAACTTTGACCACCACGATGATATTCACGCATAAGCGCCTCTTTAATTACCACCCCATCAAACGGCATAACAAAAGTGCGAATGCTCAAACGATCAATAGGAGGAGTGGTAATCAAGCTTAGGTCACGCACACCTGTCAGCGCTAGCTGCAAAGTACGCGGAATTGGTGTAGCGGTAAGAGTTAAAATATGCACATTTGGTTTTAACTTTTTTAATTTTTCTTTTTGCTTAACACCAAAGTGCTGCTCTTCATCAATAATCAGTAAACCTAGGTCAAAAAACTTAGTTTTATCCGAAAAAACAGCATGGGTAGCAATAATAATTTTAGCTTCTCCATTTTCTATCTCTTCACGAATACCTTTCATTGCTCCAGGTTTAACAAATCTAGATAGCTGCACAACCCGAATGCCAAAATCCTTAAAACGATTCATAAAATTTTGATAATGCTGGCGACAAAGCAAAGTTGTTGGCGTTACTATAACAACCTGTTTACCCGCCTTTGCAGCGGCAAAAGCAGCACGCAAAGCGATTTCAGTTTTACCAAAACCAACATCCCCGCATATTAAACGATCCATCGGTTTTCCAGAAGACAAATCTCCTAAAACATCCTCTATTGCTTGCAACTGATCATCAGTTTCTGGATATGGAAAACGCGCGCAAAATTCTTCATAAATTTTGGGAGTTAAAATTTGCTCACCTTCTTGAATTGAACGTTGCGCAGCAAGTTTTATTAGATAATCTGCAATTATCAACAATCTTTTCTTAACTTTGGATTTACGATTTTGCCAATTTGATGTTCCTAAACGATCAAGCTCCACAACCATATCGTCAGAGCCATAGCGGCTAAGTAATTCTAAATTTTCTACTGGTAAAAATAATTTATTTTTTTCTGCATATTCTAGTAATAAGCAATCATGTGGGTGCCCGCCAACTTCAACAGTTTGCAAGCCTATGTATTTGGCCACTCCATGCTCTCGGTGAACCACATAATCGCCTATGTTTAATTCACCTATGTCTTTAAAAAAGTTTTCATTTTTACGTTTTTTACGCAAAGAACGAGAGATGCGTTCCCCCAAAATATCTTGTTCAGTTAAAACAAATTGATTATGAGTAACAAAACCTTCTTCCAAAGGAAATGTCATAGTGTAAATTGGTTTACAACTAGCTTGCGCTGGAGGCCAATCAGCAACTGGTAGTATCTGAGACGCCCCGTGCTCTTTTAGCATTGATTCAAGACGTGCTCTAGATCCATCACTGTGCGCCACAACGATAAATTTTTTATCACGATGGATTTCTTTTAAATTTAAAATTCCTTCAAACAACTCACCCTGCTGACGAGCGCTAGATAAGCTGGGGGCAATTTTAACATTTTGTGATACAGATCCCTCTTCCTGCAAAGGAGAAAGCTTAATATGAGGAAGTTTAAAAAATTTATCCCAAGTGCTTTGGTCCCAATAAACCATCTCAGGAGACAATGGCTGATAAGACCTATCACCAAACAAAGGAGATACCCTAGCCTGATAGTACTCCTGCAAAATCTGAGAACTTTCTGAAAATGTCTGTTGGCCATCAAACTCTAAAATAATCTTTTCTGGAGTTATATAATCAAGCAAAGTTTCAGTCTGACTAAAATAAAGTGGCAACCAATGCTCATACCCTGCATATAAATGACCATCGCTAATGTAGCGATACAAAGAATCTTGCATATAACTATCAGCAAAAAGCTTACGAAATGAATCTTTAAAGCACTGAATAGTTTGGGAATTAAGAGTTATCTCCCTTACCGGTTTAATTAACACCTCTGCTAAATCACAAATAGTCGACTGATTTAAGGCATCAAATTGACGAATACGCTCAATATGATCACCGAAAAAATCAACACGATAAGGGTTAGAGTGCGCTATGGGGAAAAAATCAATAATGTCTCCGCGAACCGCGTAATCACCAGGTTCGTAGACAACACCGACTCTATTAAAACCCTTTCCGCTTAGGTAATCATTAAGCTTATTAAATGAATACGATCCACCTTTTTTTAAAAATAGAGACTCACCAAAAAAACTTATTCTTGGTGGCAAATACTGCGTTAAAGCACTAACTGAAGTAACCACAATGTGAGACGAATCTTCGGCCAAAATTGTTAGGGTATCAACTCGCTCACTAACACAATCAAGCGAAGGAGAAACCCTATCGTAGGGTAAACAGTCCCAAGCAGGAAATGCTAGGATATTTCGTTTCAGCAAGCGATCAAGCTGAGCTTTAAATTGGGGAATATCCCGATCTCTGCTTAAAACTATTAATGCGGATTTAGTTTTTTCACACAAACCCGAAACAGCAAAAGCTCTATAACTTTTAATAACTTGTGATAGTATTTCCATTTAGGTTGCTATATATTCCTTAAAACGCAGCAACCCAGAATACCAAGCAGACAATACATATGCAAACAATCCAGAGCCAACTAGCACACCAAGCGCCATTGCCCGTATATGAATACCATCATCACTTTGAAGATATGGAGCCACCTGCGACTTTACTAAAAATAACACTAAAAATGTTATAATACAGGGCACAATAATTTTTGCTAAAAATCGCCAAAGAGCCAGATCAAAATGAATAAATTGACGTTTTTTTAAAAGATAAACTAACACAATAGCGTTAAACCAAGAAGCGATTGACGTAGCTAAAGCTATACCTAAATGTTTAAGCTTATAAATTAAAATAAAGTTTAACACTACGTTAACCAGCATACCTAGTAACGCCACCTTTATAGGGGTAATTGTATCTTGGCGTGCAAAAAAGCTAGTGTTAAAAATTTTAATTAAAATATACGCTGGTAAACCAGTGGCAAACCCCGCTAAAGTTTGAGCCGTCGCAATGCTCGATGCATGATCAAACGCCCCACGCTCAAAAATTACCATCACCAGAGGATAAGCCAAGTAAATCAACCCCAACATAGCAGGCAAAGTAATTAACATAGCAAATTCAATTGCTCGGTTTTGATTATGCATAGCTCCTTCAACATTATTCTCACGCCATTGGCGAGATAACATTGGCAACAAAACAGTTCCCAAAGCTGTACCAGTAATGCTAATTGGCAAGTGATACAAACGATCAGCGTAGTACAAGTATGATATAGTGCCCATTGGCAATAGTGATGCAATAATAGTATCAATGAAAAGATTAATCTGCAGCACGCCAGAACCAACAGCAGCAGGAATCATACGCTTGGCAAAACTTTGCATTGCTTGATTTTTACGTGGTTTCCTAATAGAAGGCCGTATACCCATAAAATAACATGGCACAAGTACCCATAAAAGCTGTACTACTCCGGAACCCATTATGGCAACTGCAACTACACTTCCATTGGTAATGATTAGTGGATCTACCATTTTCATAATAAACACGATGAAAAGGTTACCAGCTATCTGAGAAGAAGCAGCTGCACAAAAACGATCATGAGTATTTAAAACACCGCTAAACAGAGCAGTTAGAGAAATTAGTAAAATAAATGGAAAAGTTATACGAGAAAAAGAAACGGCAAGTAAAAATACATCTTGCCCAGCCCCTGGCACCATAATCGTTACGATAAATGGCATAAATATTTCAAAAATGGCAATTAATAACAATAAAATTCCTGTCATTAATGAAAAAACGTCTTTTATAAATTCTTTAGCCTCTGATTTTTGGTGTATGTAGATAGATGAATAAATTGGCACAAATGATGAATTAAATGCCCCTTCAGCAAAAATGCGACGCAAGAAACTAGGAATTTTAATTGCAATTACTAAAGCATCCATCACCTTACTAGTGCCAATATACTGGGCCATAAGAATATCGCGCAAAAATCCAGTAAGACGACTTACAATTGTAAAAAAAGCAACATTCAGAGCTGATGATACTAGGCGCATTTTATTTTTGTCTGATAGATTTTAAGATGAGTAATATTAAGAGAGATTTGAATATTTACAAACTTTAACAATTTATTAACTAATTGATGGTATACGTTACCATCCCCCACCCCCGCCCTTATTGGGTGGGCCACCCGCCTTGGCTCCATCCAACTTAGCAAACATAGCTTCGCCATCGGCATCCTTAAGGGCTTTAGAATGATGCCTTGAAGTAATGTCTGAAGAGATTCTCTCAACTTAAAATATAACACATCATTAATTAATAATTTGCTAATTTTAGAATAGCTAAAACCAAACAACAGTAAGCTTTTTGTAAACACCATTTTTTTAATTCCAGAAAAAATGCCCGCTCTATTACCTTTGCAAATATCAAGAAAGCACATGTGCATTTGCATTCCCACAAAAATACCAAAGCACAGCTATTGCAAAGCTAACTGCTAACAAACTATCTAAGCGATCAAGCATACCTCCATGACCAGGCAAAAAGTTACCAGAATCCTTCACTTTAAAGAAACGTTTACACCAAGACTCTAGTAAATCACCACCCTGGGCAAGGAAAACACTAACACCAGCAAATGCCCAAAATGATTCTGAAACTTCTATATTCATCACTCTAGTTAGCAAAATCACAGAACCCAAACCAAATATAATACCACCAACAAATCCAGACCATGTTTTATTAGGGCTAATTGCAGGAGCTAGTTTTGGCCCACCAAAAGTCTTTCCTGCCAAGAATGCTCCAGTATCAACGCTCCAAACCAAAGTCAAAACAAGTAAAGCAAAGTTAACTCCAAAATTTGGCATAATATGAATAATTATAGCCATGGCACTTGTAATATATAAATATCCAAAGCAGATAACTTTAAGTTCTTCTGATTTAAAAACTTTTAAGTATAAAAACCACCCACACCCAGCCAACGTCATAAGCAAAGCCCCAACCCTAAGAGCTGGAAAAAATCCAAATAGAATTGAAGAAAAACACACAAAACTTAGCCAATGGTATGGTTTTGAAAAACTAAGATTTGACCACTCTCGCAATAATCCAAATGCAGCAAGTACTCCGATAATCTTAAGGAAAAATTGCCCTTGAAAAATAATAAAAACAACCGCAGGAATTGCCACTAACCCAGTTAAAGTGCGTGGCAGTAAATCTCCTCTAGGCAGCCACACTGTATAAGCCATAGGTCCGATGCCTTTTTGAATATTGTTCAATTGCCTGGTCTAGTTGTTTTTCACCAAAATCTGGCCAAAAACAATCAACAAAGAGATACTCTGCGTAAGCCAATTGCCACAATAAATAATTACTTACACGTAATTCACCACTGGTACGAATAAGCAGATCTGGATCTGGGCAAAAAGCAGTATCAAGGCTGTTGCCAACTAAATCTTCCGTTATGTCCTCTGGCTGAATTTCTCCATTTTTTATTGCACGAGCAATTTTTTGTGTTGCACGTTTGATATCATCACGCCCGCCATAGCTAAGAGCCAATATCACAGTTATCCCTGTATTATCTTTAGTGCGTTCCTCGACTGAGAGAATCATGTCTTGTAAATCTTTGGCAAACGTAGTTTTATCACCAATAATTTTTATGCGCACATTTGCTTTAATCAACTTATCAACAGAATGCTGAAGATACCAACGCAAAAGCCCCATAAACTCAAGCACCCATTCTTGCTCACGTTGCCAATTTTCAGAAGAAAAAGCAAAAAGGGTAATATATTCAATGCCAATTTTAGCAGCACGGCTTACAACCTCTTCAGCAGCTTTCGCTCCAGATCTATGGCCAGCAATGACAGGTAAAGACCTTGCTTTTGCCCAACGACCGTTACCATCCATAATTATAGCAACATGCTTAGGGATATTTAATTTTAACATCATAATGCTATAGCCTTTCGCCAATCATTAACCTAATCCCCTTTGACCCATTTTTAAAAATTTCTCACGGCGCATTTGCTTTAATTGCTGCCTACTATTGCGCATTAGTTCATTTAAAGCCGTTACTATATGCAGCTTAACTGAATCCATAACCTGCTCTGGGAAACGCTGCGCCCCACCAACTGGTTCAGGCACAATTGTATCAATAATACCTAAGGCCAAAAGGTCTTGAGCTGTGATTTTTTGCGCCTCTGCAGCCTCTGCAGCCTTCGCCGAACTCCGCCACAAAATTGATGCACATCCTTCCGGGGAAATTACCGCATAAATTGCATGTTCCAACATTAATACTGAATTTGCCGTGGCAATAGCGATAGCGCCACCAGAGCTGCCTTCTCCAATCACAATTGATATCAGAGGCACTTCAATTGTTAGGCATTTTTCTATACTTTTTGCAATCGCTTCTGCTTGCCCACGCTCTTCAGCTTCAATACCTGGGTAAGCACCCGGAGTATCAATAAAAGTAATCACCGGCAATTTGAAATTGTTAGCAATATCCATCAAACGTTGTGCTTTACGATAACCTTCAGGTTTTGGCATACCAAAGTTATGACGAACCCGTGATTCTGTGTCATTACCTTTTTCCTGGCCAATTACCATAACAGATTGGCCATTTAAGCTAGCAAGACCACCAACAATACTTTGGTCGTCACTAAATAATCTATCCCCAGCCAGGGGAACAAAGTCTGTAAAAACAGCCTCAATATATTGCAAAAAACGAGGACGATCAGGATGTCGCGCTACCAGAACTTTTTGCCAAGGTGAAAGATTTGCATAAGTAGATCGCATCATCTTATCAGCCTTAGACTGAAGTTTAGAAACTTCATCAGCTATATTGAGGTCTTTATTGTTGGCAAGATGCTTAAGCTCTTCAATTTTTCCAACAAGCTCAGCTATCGGTTTTTCAAATTCTAAAAATTTATTCATGGACCAGAGTCATGAGTCTATAGGTAGGGTATAGGATGTTTTTGGAAAACTTTCAAGTTCTATGTGCGTGAAATAATTTTTGAAATACTTTGATTTTACATAGAAAATTTACGCTTAGGCTCTTGTAAGCTTATTTTTAGGATTTTTATCAATAATACCTCTACTTTTTTCACCATCATCATTTTAATACTACCAATGGCTTTTGCTGGATTTAACCCTTTGGGGCATGTTTTTGTACAATTCATAATACTATGGCAACGATACAAACTAAAAGGATCATCCAGATCTTCTAACCTCTGCTTAGTTTTTGTATCACGAGTATCAGAAATAAAGCGATACGCTTGCAAAAGAGTAGCTGGACCTAAATATTTATCGCCATTCCACCAATAACTAGGACAGCCTGCGGAACAACTAAAGCATAATACGCATTCCCAAAGTCCATCTAATTTTGCCCTATCTTCTATGCTTTGCTTACGCTCACGTTTTGGTTTTTCACTATTTTCAATCCACGGCTTTATTGAAGCATGCTGTTTAAAAGCAGAGCGTAAGTCAGGAACCAAATCTTTCATAACTTCCATATGTGGCAATGGCATAATTTTTATTGGACCGTTAACCTCATCAACATGCTTAATACATGCCAGAGAATTTGTGCCATCAATGTTCATAGCACAACTACCGCATACCCCTTCGCGACAAGAACGACGAAACGCCAATGTACTATCGATATTATCTTTAATATATAACAAGGCATCCAACACCATTTGCCCAGAATCTTTCACATCAATGGTAAATTCATCTATGCGTGGATTTTTACCATCTTCAGGATTCCACCGATAAATATGAAAAATTCGTAAAGTTGGCGAATTACCTGCTGCCTTATATACCTTGCCCTTTTGAACCTGAGAATTTTTGGGTAATCGAAACTGCACCATAATTTATTATTCCTAAGTTATATTGCCATCAACATTGCTAATACACTCGCTTTTGCAAAGGCACCAAAGCCACTTCATCAGTCAGTGTGTACATATGCACAGGCCGCTTATCAAGTTTTACTGCAAGATTATCCCCACACCATGAAAGTGTATGCGCTAACCAATTTTGATCATCGCGTTCTGGAAAATCATCGCGCGCATGCCCACCTCGACTTTCCATACGATATGCCGCTGAACCCATTGTAACTACCGATTGTAGCATTAAATTCTGCAATTCAAGTGCTTCAACTAAATCTGTATTCCAAACTAATGAGCGATCATTTATCCTTAAATTGCTTAAAGATTCAGCACATTCATTCAGTTTTTCTTTCCCTAAATCCATAAGCTCTTGATTTCTAAACACACCACAGTGCGTTTGCATTATCTGCTGCATTTGGTTACGAATTTTTGAAGTTGGTAAATCACCATTTGCAAAACGTGTTTTATCAAAGCGTTCTATAATTTTCTCAGTAATAGTTTCATCTAACTTGGAATGAATTGCTCCAGGAATTACAACTTCTTTAGCACGTAAGGCAGCTGCCCTTCCAAACACTACCAAATCTAATAACGAATTAGTTCCTAAGCGATTTGCTCCATGCACAGAAACACAAGCAGCCTCACCAATTGCCATCAATCCTAACACCACATTTTCTTTTGAATCTTTTGTTACTTCAGCCTGACAGTTGGTGGGAATCCCTCCCATGTTGTAATGCACAGTGGGCTGCACTGGAATTGGTTCTTTAAATGTATCAATTCCAGCAAATATACGAGCTGTTTCTGAAATACCAGGCAATCGCTCAGCGATCACTTTAGGATCTAAATGCTCTAGGTGCAAATAAACAAAATCCTTATTAGGACCGCAGCCTCGTCCTTCTTTAACCTCAATCGCAATCGCTCTGCTTACAACATCACGTGAAGCTAAATCTTTGGCGTTTGGAGCATATTTTGGCATAAAGCGTTCGCCTAAACTGTTGGTTAGGTAGCCACCCTCTCCACGCACAGCTTCTGAAATTAAGCAGCCAGCGCCATAAATTCCGGTAGGGTGAAATTGAATAAATTCCATATCAGCAAGAGGCAACCCAGCTCGTAGTACCATAGCATTACCATCTCCGGTGCAGGTATGAGCACCTGTACAAGTAAAAAACGTTCTCCCATGACCGCCTGTTGCTAACACAACCATATGAGCGCGGAATCTATGGATTGTTCCATCATCAAGACTCCAGGCAATCACACCGCGACATACACCTTGTTCATCCATTATTAAATCAAGCGTAAAATATTCAATAAAAAATTCCGTTTCATAACGTAAACACTGCTGATACAAGGTATGCAAAATAGCATGACCAGTACGATCTGCAGCAGCACACGCACGTCTTGCCATACTTTTGCCATGATCAATAGTATGTCCACCAAATTGCCTTTGATAGATATTACCGTTTTCATCCCTAGAAAAAGGCACACCCATATGCTCAAGCTCTACTACGGCATCAACTGCATTTTTGCACATATATTCGATAGCATCTTGATCACCCAGCCAATCTGATCCCTTAACTGTGTCATAAAAATGATATCGCCAATCATCACCATCACCTGCATTATCAAGAGCTGCAGAAATACCACCTTGAGCTGCCACAGTATGACTACGGGTTGGAAAAACTTTGGTAATACATGCTGTTTTTAAACCAGCAGCACTCATACCAAGGCTAGCCCTGAGGCCAGCCCCTCCTGCACCAACCACCACAACATCGTATTCATGATCGATAATTTGATAAGTCATGCAAATCCTAATTTAAATAGGCTTGATGCGGTTAATAAGCTCAAAAATATAAATAATCCACCAACAAGCAATAATACAAAAAAACGCACTCTTACATGTGGCAAGTAATCAAGGCAAATAGTCTGCACCCCTAAATAAGCATGGTAAAAACCACTAACTAGCATCAAAAATATTAGTAGCGAATTAATTGGTTTATTAATGATTTGTACGGCTTCAGAATAATCAAGCCCCTTAGTTTTAAACAAAATCCACAAAAACCAAGGAACTAAAAACAGTAAAATTATCGCAGTAATACGCTGCCAAATATAATGATTAGTGAATGATTTCATACTAAATATACTGTTAAAATAATTAACCCGAGAACCATGAATGTTACTAACCAACCACTACCATAAACACAACTTAGCTCATATCCTTTTCCAAGTGACCACACCAAGTAACGTATTCCATTTAGCAAATGATAATAGACACAAGCCAAAATTCCATACAGTATGAATTTTATTAATGGGTAAGCCAAAAATTTACAAAAATCTAAGTAGAGCGTTTCTCCTTGGTTTAAAACATAAATCCATACGCATACCAAGCATAGGGCAACAATAAAACCAACTCCTGTAACCCTGTGAAAAATTGACATCACAGAAGTAAGCTGAGGTGAATAAACCTGCAAATGAGGCGATAAAGGTCTTTGATTGTCTTGCATGTTAGTAGCAAAAATATGACTGTTGCTAATTCTTGTTAAAATTTATAGGGTTTGTCAATCTAGAGCCTACACATGAAAAAACAAGTTTAATATTTCCTCCACTTTCAAGTGGGTGAAAATCTCTTAGCTCACTAGACCAACAAAAAATTGGAGGATAGGACCTGTTTTTGAATCGCTCTTAGCTATCAATTATATTTGTTTAGTGTAGAATGAACTCAAGTTGTGGTTTATGTTTGTGTATGTCACTCGAAGCTTATTTTTCGATATTTGTTTTTTTAGCCGTTGCGTTTGGTTTTGCCTCACTTTTATTGGGACTTTCCTGGTTACGAGGAAAACAAAACCCATACAAACAAAAACAGGCCCCTTATGAATGTGGATTTGACGCCTTTGATCTACCAACGCAAAATGCTCGCAAACAATTTGATGTACAGTTTTATTTAATTGCGATCTTATTTATTATTTTTGATTTAGAAATTGCTTTTTTGTTTCCTTGGGCAATATCACTAGAAACCATAGGCTGGCCAGGATTTTGGTCAATGATGATTTTTTTAAGCATTCTTACTGTTGGATTTGTATATGAATGGCGCAAAGGTGCGCTAGATTGGCGCTAATATGACAACAGAAAAACTTGAAAATCTTAAGAATTTTTTACCGGCAAATCTACAAGATGAAGCCTCAATGTTTCAGGCTATTAATCAAGAAATTTCAAACAAAGGCTACATTTTAACTAAGCTTGATCAAGTTGCTGCATGGGCACAAAGCGGATCCCTATGGCCAATGACTTTTGGTTTAGCATGTTGCGCAGTAGAAATGATGCACAGTGCCGCAAGTCGTTATGACCTTGATCGTTTCGGCTTAGTATTTCGTCCCAGTCCTAGACAATCTGACGTAATGATTGTTGCTGGAACTTTAACCAATAAAATGGCCCCTGCTTTGCGTAGGGTCTATGACCAAATGCCAGAACCGCGCTGGGTAATTTCCATGGGAAGCTGCGCAAATGGTGGGGGTTATTACCATTATTCTTATTCAGTAACCCGTGGATGTGATAGAATTGTTCCAGTAGACGTTTATGTGCCAGGGTGCCCCCCCACAGCAGAAGCACTAGTCTATGGCATTATGCTATTACAACAAAAAATTACTGGTAAAATTGGCAAAAACTTAAGCAGCACTCTGAGCTTTTGAAATTTTATAAATAAACAAAAAGTGCAAGATTTGCAAAGCTACGTAAGCCCCACAAACTACCGGAATAAGTTTGTGACTTAAAAATAAAGATTGAGCACCAAAAGTTAGCAGACAATTCAGCCCTAAATAAACTAAGGTTACTAAACTGTGGCTTTTAAAAAACCTTGCCTGATGATGAAAACCATAATCTCCAAACGAAGACACCACTGAACGTTTTTCCAAAAATCGCCTAATAAGCGTAAACGTAATATCTCCCCAAGCAAAGGCCAATGGAAAAAGAGCAAACAATATAAAACTATCTCTACTTAACAACGTACTGGGGAATTCATTTTGCAATGGAGCTAGGTAAAAAATAATCGCAAAATATGAAAAACCTAAAATTGTACTACCAGTATCCCCCATAAATAAATGAGACTTAGGAAAATTAAACAATAGGTAAATTAAGACGCTAATCCACAAAATCCAAAATATACTATTGTCACTAGAAAAACCTGCAAGCAAGAACCCGGTTGTTAGCAACCATTGGCTAGCAAGTAGTCCATTTAAACCATCTAAAAAATTACATACGTTAATTAACCCTACCCCTATAAAAAACCAAACTAAATATTCTATGGGGCTTAAGTTTTGTGATAACAACACTAACCCCACCACTAAGGCATGACTAACCAAGCGAATTTTATAACTAAGCTCACGCCAATCATCAACAAAACCTATTACGGTTAGTAGACCTAAACCAAGCACAAAGTTTAAATGAACTGTCGCAAAATTTGAGCTACACATATAAAAGCAAATAAAAACACAACTAATGCATATGCCTGATGCAGTTGGAGTAGCACTGGCATGCGACGAACGATGGCTAGGCACATCTTTAATGCCAACCTTTTTCCATACACCTAGCAAAACAACCGTGGCAATTGCTGCAATTATCCATTGAATAATCATATTACTACGACAATTCTAAGTTCAAATGGTGGCCATTTTTTAATAACGCATCTGCTTCTTGAGTAAATGAACCATCAGCATTATGTAATACCATACCAGGTAGCAAATTTAGCCCACCTCTTGAGCCTTTTACGCCCTGCACTATAACGCGTTTAGCAATTTGACCTAAGCTGGGCCAAAATGGAAAAACCTTAATGTCACCAACCTTGCCATAAAATAAACCTAACAACTTGTCCAACATTTCAGCACGATAGATAAAGGTAATTCTACCAGATGGTTTTAACATTAACAGAGAAAACTTTAACCACCCCTCCATATCAAAATCATCTTCATGATTGCTCAATCCCTTATTAGATATCGGAGATATTCTTCCATGAGTACTTTCAAAATAAGGAGGGTTAGAAATCACTTGGCTATAGCTACCAGCTGCCAATCGCGGTGGAGGACTTTGCAAATCCCCTTGAAGAATTTCAACTCTGTCTCGCAAATTGTTAAGAACAATATTATCGTTAGCCAAACGCACCAAATCTTTTTGGCGTTCTATTCCCATGATTCGGCAATGAGGTAAACGTGTCGCCAGGCATAATCCAGCAGCTCCCACACCTGCACCTACATCTAAAATTGTTTCACCTGGATCAGCATTAACTGATGCAGATAATAATAATGGGTCAATTGCCACCCTATAACCTTGAGCAGGTTGTAGTAGAGCTATGCGCCCCCCTAATAGTAAATCTTGGGTAAACGCATTTTCTTGCTGTTTTTCCAATTGCTCTTTCACAAAATACTATCCTGAGAGGGTTAAACAGGCTAAATTATACTGGAAAATTCACTATGTTGGATAGGTTGATTTGTTGCAAGCATCCCAAATTGTTTTAGATCCCATTAAGCAATTAAGAAATGACTTTAAAAATGGTTTGCAACAAGTAGATAATCTAATCCTCGATAGTGTTTCAACTAACGAACCTTTGGTACAAACAATTGCAAAAACCTTGATTTCTGCTGGTGGCAAGCGTATACGACCATTGTTGTGTTTAGCATCCGGACAATTAATTGGCACCCTTAATCAAAATAGTATTTATTTAGCAGCTGCTGTTGAGTTAATTCACGTAGCAACTCTTTTGCATGATGATGTGATAGATGAATCACCCCTGCGCCGAGGTCAACAAACATCCAACATGATCTGGGGAAATAAGCCTAGTATTTTAGTGGGTGACTTTTTATTTGCTAAAGCTTTCCAATTAATAGTTAAAACTGAAAATATTCAGTTTTTAGATATTTTATCCACTACATCTTCTAAAATTAGTGAGGGAGAAGTTACCCAGCTACGCTGCTTTAATGCTTTGGATTTAAATGTTGAAAATTACCTAGAAATTACTGAGCACAAAACTGCCACTTTATTTTCAGCTGCTTGTCATATTGGTGCATTAACTGCCGGAGCTGACAAAAATACCGCTTATAAAATATCTCAATTTGGCAAATTTTTTGGGTTAATGTACCAAATTATTGACGATATTGATGATTACATAACAACTAACCGTGGAAAATCACAAGGAGATGATTATCAAGAAGGTAAAGTTACCCTACCAGTCTTGCTAGCCTTTCAAGATGATCCTGACAAAGCCTTTTGGCACCAATGTTTTAGTAGTGATAACCAGCCACCTTTTGAACAGGCACTTGAACGGTTACACAAGTTTGATTCCTTTAGAAAATGTAGGGCCATTGCAAAACTTTATGGTAAACAAGCACAAGAATGCCTACAGCCAATTACAAATGATATCTCTTATTTGATGCAGGCGGTGGTAGAGTCTTCACTTTAGAAGTTAATTTATAAGAATATATTTTCCTAAAATTTTAATAAAATTACATGGGACATATTAATTTTTGCAAATTAATGACACTTTATGATAATTTTAAAGGGAGCCAAATAGAAGAA
>CAMASM010000036.1 GCA_945860985.1 Candidatus Finniella inopinata | reverse complement strand
AACTCTAAAATGAGCTTTTGTAAATCTCTTAACTAAATCAGATCCTTCTTCCTCACTACATACCCCTGAAGTAGATTCATAACAAGCATTTAAATTAAAAAAACTTATAAGTAGTAAAATAATCAATCGCATTTTATCTCCCCTTTGTTTTAATTTGCAGTGTTAGCATGTCTGCCACCTGTTTTAAGGATAGGGGTCATAAAAAAAATATGCAAATTACCACTCTAGTTAGCTGTAAAAACCATATAACTTGAAGGATAGATAAATTTAATTGAGAGGTATTTTTAATTAGTTACGCATATGGGCAACAACAATACCTTGCTTTGCTAGCATATCTGCGCGTTCATTGCCTACGTTACCGTTGTGGGCCGCAACCCATTCCCATTTTATTGAACGATCTTGCGCCAACGCATCTAAAGCTTGCCATAGGTCAATATTTTTCACAGAGGCCTTATTAGCGGTTTTCCAACCGTTTTTTTTCCACCCTTTAATCCAGAGGCTAATGCCATCCTGCACATAACGGCTATCAGTACGCACAGTTAAAGCAAATTCACGAGGGACTGTTTTTAAACATTCAATACAAGCGGTTAACTCCATACGATTGTTAGTAGTAGCTACTTCACCACCATTCAACTCGTGTACTTTACCATTTGCTTGCACAACCACACCCCACCCACCAGGCCCAGGATTACCGCTACAAGCGCCATCTGTGTAGGCAACAACCAAACTATCTTTGGCAAGATCACTAAAAAATTCCATGATTAAAAACCTGTTTGCAAACGATCGATTAACTGCTTAACGGTTGGCACGAAACCATTAGCGTAAAAAGGATCTTGTCCAAACCTATAAGCCTGGTGGCCAGCAAACATTAGTTGGTTATCAACATCTTCACTATGACTAATTTCTTGTAATGTTTTTTGAATGCAAAAAGAACGGGGATCAGCTTTTTTGCCTGTACTCCACTCATCGTTTTGTGCCCAATTACTAAAATTACAAGCAGAAAGGCAACCCATACAATTCACCTGATCTGCTAAAATATCTTTTGATTCTTCAGGAGTCACAAAAATCAAAGTACTAGAAGGTGTGCGCATTGGTGCGGTAAAACCTTGAGATACCCAAACTTCAGCCGATTCACAGTCATGCTGCGCCAAATAAACCAATCTTCCTCTAGCACCCACAGGGAAAGGCTGAACATGCTCCCCTACCGGCTCTACCGAATACGCTACTTGTCGCGCAGAGCGTCCTTCTAAATTTTTCAAAAAAGAATTACGCACACCTGAAGAATAAAATCCAGTCGGGCTAAAGCGATTTAGTGCAATTTCCCCTTTTTCTAAAGTTACTAATTTTTTCTTCCAGCTATCTGAAATAGGGCTTTCTTGAGTTAAGAGGGGACGAGTACCAAACTGAAAGGAAATTGGTCCTAATTCAGGATTATCTAACCAATCTGCCCATTCACTTAACCACCAAACACCACCTGCCATAAAAATTGGAGTTTCCCCCAAACCTACTTCACGCATTGCTTTACGTAGTTCTATTACCCTCGGCATAGGCGGTTCAGGAACTTGCGGATCTTCACTATTAGAA
This sequence comes from Candidatus Finniella inopinata, assembly GCA_945860985.1. GTDB lineage: Bacteria > Pseudomonadota > Alphaproteobacteria > Paracaedibacterales > CAITNM01 > CAITNM01. Next base: position 16,575 of record CAMASM010000036.1, on the reverse strand, counting down.
AGACCATTATGGCCACCAGCTAACCAAGGATCTTCATAAACCACCCCACCTAAAAATTCAGGGAATCTGCTATATGCGCGCTTCCATAAAATTCTAAAAGCACGTGCTGAAGAAACTATAGGGTAGTAGTACAAACCATAGTGAACGCAAATTTCTGCCAGCTTAAATGGCATACCTGCCCCACAAGTTACGCCATGCACCAAACCTTTAGTCTCAGACAAAATACCATGCAAAATAGGCTCTACTGCACCCATTTCCCATAGCACATTCATGTGAATACGACCTTGTCCATTGCTGCGTTCATGGGCTGTGCGAGCTTGGGTAATTCCGCCCTTAATAGCATATGCTATTAATTCTTCATGGCGTTCTCTACGAGTTTTTCCGCGGTAAACAACGGGTATTAAATTTCCATCTGCGTCGTGAGCATCAGCATTAACCGCCGAAAAAGTACCAACACCATTTGCTGCAGCCCAAGCACCAGAGCTTTCACCATTAGATACAGAGATACCTTTACCTCCCTCAACAAGAGGAAGCACCTCTTTCCCAGATACACGAATGGAATTTAATAAGCTCAAAATACTACCAATTTATAATGCATATTGACTTTTTTAACCTGAAAATCACAAAAAGTCTATCCTAACTACCTAACTATGAATCACCCTACCATAAGCATCTAATGTAGATTCATGCATCATTTCAGACAATGTTGGATGAGGAAAAATAGTTTTCATCAATTCTTCTTCCGTAGTTTCCAAAGTCTTACCAATTGCAAACCCCTGTATTAACTCAGTAACTTCCGCACCAATCATGTGGGCACCAAGCAATTCACCTGTCTTTGCATTAAAAATAGTTTTTATTAACCCTTCAGTTTCCCCCAAAGCAATTGCTTTACCGTTGGCACGGTACGGGAATCTTCCTACCTTCAACGCTATTCCTTCTGCCTTAGCTTTTTCTTCGGTTAAACCAATACTAGCAATTTGCGGATAACTATAGGTGCATCCTGGAATATCGGTCTTTTTAATTGGATGTAAATTTTTAACACCAGCAATATGCTCAGCCACCAAAATAGCTTCATGGCTAGCTTTATGAGCAAGCCAAGGAGCACCTGCCACATCGCCAATTGCATAAACTCCTTTTTCTGAAGTTTCGCACCACTGATCAGCTAAAATTTGCCCCTTTTCAGTTTTAACCTTAGTTTTTTCTAAACCTAAATTTTCCGTATTGCCTACAATACCAATTGCCACAATTACAGCATCCACTTTAAGTTTTTCAACTTCCTTACCATCTTTACTAAAAATTGCACTTATACTGTCTTTGCTTGGATTTAATGCACAAGTTGAGCTTAAGTGAAATTTAATGCCATTCTTTTCAAATTGCTTTTGCGCAATAGCAGAAATCTCAGCATCCTCATTTGGTAAAATTTTTGATTGCATTTCAACAACCGTAACCTCAACTCCAAGGGTACGATAAAAACTAGCAAACTCAATGCCAATTGCCCCAGAACCAATAACTAATAAAGATTTTGGCGTAAATTCTGGAGTCATTGCTTGCTTAGCAGTCCATACCCTAGGGTGTGATTCCACTCCTGGTAACATTCTCGCACGAGCGCCTGTAGCTATAATAATATTTTTAGCAACCAGAGTTTCTGGCTTTTCACCGCTAATTTTTAAAGTTGTAGCATTTTCAAAACGCGCTTCCCCATTAAAAACAGTTACTTTATTCTTTGCTAGTAAGCCTTTAATTCCTGTAGAGAGCTGTCCCGCAATTTTACGTGAACGCTCCACCATTTTACCAAGGTCAAACTTAACACTACCAACTTCAATACCAAATTCAGATGCATGTTTAATTAAATGCAGAACTTCAGCAGAACGCAAAAGAGCCTTTGTTGGTATACATCCCCAATTCAAACAAACACCCCCAAGGTGTTCTTTTTCAATAACTGCTACTTTTTTCCCAAGTTGACTAGCCCTAATAGCCGCAACATAACCACCTGGCCCAGCACCAATAACAACAACATCAAAATTCTGCATAAATTATCCTTGTATTTTTTTCATCGTTCTAGGATAACGGAAGATGTGTTTTGATGCTATTTTCTTTTTTATGTGTTAAAGTACGGTATAAACAGATAAGAGGTTTAGCAATAGATATGAATGAAATTATCGTATACACGACAATTTATTGCCCTTATTGTGTAAAAATCAAACAATTACTACTCAAAAAAAACGTAGAGTTCACTGAAGTTGACCTAACAAATGATGATGCTGGTCGCGTAGAACTGGTTGAAAAATCTGGAGGCCGCAAGACGGTACCACAAGTTTTTATTAATGGAAAACATATTGGTGGTTGCGATGATTTATTCGCTCTTGATGCTAAAGGGGAGCTAGATTCCTTACTAGTATGAGCTTATTTAAAATTCAATCACCCACCCCTCCTTCAGAGACTTTTGCAGCCCTTGACATTGGTTCAAGCAAAGTTTGCTGTGCTATAGCAAAATTAAATCGCAAAGTTGACCAAGAAAAAAGCGCAACAATAAAGACATTAGGTGTCTCATCTCATGCTACCAAAGGTATCAGAGGCGCTTCAATTATTAACCTAGAAGATTTAGAAGACTCAATTTTAAATGCCGTACATTCAGCAGAACAACTTGCAAAACAAACGATTCGCAGCGTTTACGTTAATCTTCCTGCAGAAGGGTTACAATCTCACTACATTACCACAAAAATCTCTATTTCTGGGCAACCTATTAAAGAATCGCATTTAAGTAGAGCTTTAGATGTTAGCCGAGACCAAAATATAGGCGTTGGCCGCAAAATAATTCATATTTTTCCGTTATCTTATGACCTGGACGATAGCACCAACATTCAAGACCCCAAAGGGATGTTAGGCGATGTACTAACCACACGGCTACATGTAATCACAGCTCCAGTACACCTTATCGCCAACCTAAGCGCTTGTGTTGGCAGATGCCATCTAGATGTTAGTGCATTCGTTGCTGGACCTTACGCCACTGCGCTTTCTTGCCTAGTTGAAGATGAAAAAGAAATGGGAGTAACCCTACTTGATATAGGCAGCCATAACATTTCGATAATGTCCTTTTATAATAATCGCCCCATTTACATGGGCTGCATACCACTTGGGGGCAGCCACATCACCCATGATGTTGCCCAAGGTCTAAACACCAATTTAAGCCAAGCCGAACGCCTTAAAACTTTGTATGGAACATTACTTGGCACCCTTGATGACCGGGAAACAATTCTGGTTACTCAACTAGGAGAAGACAACACAACCTATGCCAACCCAGTTTCCAAAAGCTTTTTAATGCATATTATCAAATCGCGTGCTGATGAAATAATTGAAACTATTGAACGCACCTTAATAGCCCAGCGTATTGACCCAATCGCCATGCAAAGATTTGTAATTACTGGAGGCTCCAGTCAGCTACAAGGAATGCGTGAAGTTATGCAATCTCATTTTAACCGAACAGTACGCGTTGCAACACCACAAGGATTACAAGGCATAGGTGATGTAGTACACACCCCAACATTTTCGCTGTGTGCAGGTCTTTTGCATTATGCAATGCGCGATTATCAAGGCTTACAAATGCATACAGTTTTAGAAAAGCCAAAAAGCATTATAGGACGAACTTGGAATTGGATTCGCCAACATGTATGAAAGCTGCAAATGAACACTCACAAAACAACAGATCAAGAACTTAAAGCCCGCCTTGAAAAGGCTTTACGCGAAAATTTACGCAAACGTAAAGACCAACAACGTGAAAGAAAGAGCAGCGAAAAAAAAGAGGAAGTACCAAATACCACAATTGAAAGTAAAACCTCTTAATTTCTATAAGCAATCCCCATAAGCATTTTTTAGTAATCTAGCGATAGACTCTTTCGTTCACACCCCATTTATCTACCGCGCTGGGTTAGAAACAGCAGGAAGACTGGATCTTTTATCAGGCTCTGCAAACGGCTTCAGTGTTGTATCATAGTACTCTGCTATCATTTCTGCAGTAGTGTCTATCTGTGTCTTAAAATCTTGAGCATTTTGTACTTGATATTCTGCTAGTTTTTTCTGAGCAAGACTTTTAAAAGTTGCCGATGCTTCAGCACCAGTAGTTGCAGCAGTAATACCTAGTTGTTGCGCTAATCTCTGCTTATTCTTGGTATCACCAGTTGGATTTAACGCACTAGAACAATATTGCAACCATTTATGCATTAATTTTGGCCCTTCAGCTTGAGCGAATAACTGATCAAGCGCAGGGTCTTCTATCCCCCTAAGACCTGTAACCACTCGTTCTTTTATGCCTTTAGAACAGCTTGTTGAGTCAGTACTGCTGCTATAAGCGGTAATCGATTCTTCCACAAATCCCTTAACCCATAGCTCTAGCTTATCTTGATGGAACGTTTGGATAAAACTTACAGCTAAACACAATTGTTGCTGGAATCCATCGTCAGAATCCCCATTTCCTTTATCAAACACAGCCTGGTTTGCTTGGGCTATCTTATCTACAGCAATACACCTTCCAATCGCTTCCTTTATAACCCTTTGTGCATCAGGATAAGTTATATATTTACCTTGAAGACGGGCTTTAATATTATCCCATACTGCATCAGTCAGCTTAACAGTTGTTGGAGAGAGGTCACTGGCAACTGAAGATGCTGATGATGTAGTTACTTGGGTATTAGCATAATTATGAATCTCATAAGCTAATCCTTGTGGTGTATCAACTGGTGCATTATTATGGTATTTTTCGTGTAACCTATTTAAAATTACCCTTAAGTTTTATTGAGTTTGGGGGCGGAAGCCAGATATTGCTTCATAAAATTCGTAACTTGGTACATATCTGAAAAAGTTAGGATTTTGAAAGTTAGGATTTTGTCTGATAAGTTGCTTCTTGGAAAGTAAGTTTAACTGCACCATAAATTGCCATAATGACTACGCTACCTTAGCCACAGCTTCAATCACTCTTGCACGACCATAGCCATCCATATTTGGTGAGAACAAAGCATTACAGGTGTCAATAAATGCTTGATATTTCGCAGGATCTACATTAGCTACATCATAAATCACATATGCACGAGCACGGCCATCCATACTTAGTGTGAAAAAAGCATTACAGGTTTCGATAAATTCTGCATATTTCGCAGGATCTACCCTAGCCACACCTGCAATCACATATGCACGATTGTTACCATTCATATTTTGCGTAAACAAAGCATTACAGGTGTCAATAAATGCTTGATATTTCGCAGGATCTACCTCAGCCACAGCTTCAATCACTCTTGCAGGATCATCTATGTCCATATTTGATAACAAAGCTTTACAGGTTTCAATAAATGCTTGATATTTCGCAGGATCTACCTTAGCCACAGCTTCAATCACTCTTGCAGGATCTACCTTAGCCACAGCTTCAATCACTCTTGCATGATCATCTATGTCCATATTTGATAACAAAGCTTTACAGGTTTCGATAAATTCTGCATATTTCGCAGGATCTACCTTAGCCACAGCTTTAATCACTCCTGCACGATAATAGCCATGCATATTTGGTGAGAACAAAGCATTACAGGTGTCAATAAATGCTGGATTATTATATTTCGCAGGATCTACCTTAGCCACACCATAAATCACATATGCACGACCATGGTCATCCATATTTAGTGAGAACAAAGCATTACAGGTTTCGATAAATTCTGCATATTTCGCAGGATCTACCCTAGCCACATCTGCAATCACACCTGCACGATTGTTACCATCCATACCTGGTGAGAACAAAGCATTACAGGTGTCAATAAATGCTTGATATTTCGCAGGATCTACCTCAGCCACATCTTCAATCACTCCTACACGATCATCTATGTCCATATTTGATAACAAAGCTTTATAGGTTTCGATAAATTCTGCATATTTCGCAGGATCTACCTTAGCCACAGCTTTAATCACTCTTGCACGATCATCTATGTCCATATTTGATAACAAAGCTTTACAGGTTTCGATAAATTCTGCATATTTCGCAGGATCTACCTTAGCCACAGCTTCAATCACCATTGCACGATCATAGCCCTGCATATTTGGTGAGAACAAAGCATTACAGGTGTCAATAAATGCTGGATTATTATATTTCGCAGGATCTACATTAGCTACACCATAAATCACATATGCACGAGTATGGCCATCCATACTTAGTGTGAAAAAAGCTTTACAGGTTTTGATAAATGCTTGATTATATTTCGCAGGACCTACCCTAGCCACACCTGCAATCACATATGCACGATTGTTACCATTCATACCTGTTGTGAAAAAAGCTTTACAGGTTTCGATAAATACTGCATATTTCGCAGGATTTACCCTAGTTACAGCCATAATCACTCCTGCACGATCATAGCCATGCATACCTGTTGTGAAAAAAGCTTTACAGGTTTCGATAAATACTGCATATTTCGCAGGATCTACCTTAGCCACAGCTTCAATCACTCTTGCACGATTGTTACCATCCATACCTGGTGAGAACAAAGCTTTACAGGTTTCGATAAATACTGCATATTTCGCAGGATTTACCCTAGTTACAGCCGCAATCACATATGCACGAGCACGGCCATCCATACTTAGTGTGAAAAAAGCTTTACAGGTTTCGATAAATACTTGATTATATTTCGCAGGACCTACCCTAGCCACAGCTGCAATCACACTTGCACGACCATAGACATCCATACCTTGGGTTAATTGCTGAATAACATCTTCCTTCGTCATACTAACGCTAGAAGCATTGGATGACGCTACCGCCGCAGTTGAGGCTTTATCAGAATTACTTGCTGCAAACGCTGTGCTTAACAATAGGATCGTACTTAAAATTTTCATATGAATTGCCTTTAAATAACTTCTTTTTGTCTTATCCTATGACAATTCAATTAAGGAATGGTTAATCTTGAAGGCGTTAACCCATTTGCATGGCCAAAATTTGGAAATTAGCACCCAAAGTAGGATTTTTTAAAAAATGTTGGGTGTAAAAAATTAAAAAGTAATGGAGTTAATCGCAAACTAGGGTTTGTAGCAAACATTGCTTTATCTGTTTTTTTTTGGGAAAATGCAGTAGGCCTTATCATGCGCATAATTCAACTATATGAAAGAAACTCAAAAGAATGATGAACATAACGAATGCAATGAAAGTCGCCGTGATTTTCTAAAACTCACAGCAACATCAGTGGGTGTAGTTGGACTGTGCGCAGCCTCTTGGCCTTTCATAAATAGCATGAATCCTGCAGCAGACGTTATGGCTGTTGCTAGTGTCGAGGTTGATATTTCAAAAATACAATCAGGCCAAAGTGTAACTGTTATGTGGAGAGGCAAACCTATATTTATTAAACGACGCACCGAAGAAGAAATAAAAGAGGCACATGCTACCCCTCTTAAATCCCTACCAGACCCTCAAACTGATCAAGAGCGTTTTGGTAAAAATCCTGAATGGTTAGTGGTAATTGGCATCTGCACCCATTTAGGGTGTGTACCGACAGAACGCAAAAATATGGCACCTTCTGAAAATGGTTGGCTATGCGCCTGCCATGGTTCACAGTATGATACTTCAGGACGCATTATCAAAGGACCTGCTCCTCGCAATCTTGATATACCCAATTATGAATTCTTAAACAACAATACCATTTTAAAAATTGGATAAGTTATGAAGATACTAGAATGGATTGACTATCGCCTACCTGTGATCACCCTTTTTCGTAAAGAATTGAAAGAGTACCCCACACCTAAAAATCTAAACTACCTTTGGAATTTTGGTTCCCTCGCTGGCATTACCCTGGTCATTATGATTTTAAGCGGTATTTTTTTAGCTATGCATTACGTACCACACGTAGATAAAGCATTTGATAGCGTCGAACGCATTATGCGCGAAGTTAATGGAGGTTGGCTAATTCGCTATATTCATATGAACGGTGCATCAATGTTTTTTATTGTAGTTTATCTACATATTTTTAGAGGACTTTATTACGGATCATACAAAAAACCACGTGAATTATTATGGATTTTAGGAGTGGTAATTTTATTGTTAATGATGTCCACAGCATTTATGGGATATGTGCTTCCTTGGGGACAGATGAGTTTTTGGGGAGCGACAGTAATTACCAATTTATTTTCAGCATTTCCAATGGGCGAAAGCATTGTTCAATGGCTTTGGGGGGGATTTTCAGTTGATAACCCAACTCTTAATCGATTTTTTGTTCTACATTACTTATTGCCGTTTATGATTGTTGGAGTTGTAATGTTACACATAGTCAGCCTGCATCAATTTGGTTCAAATAATCCAACTGGGCTTGATGCAAAAAAGAAAGACAAAATTCCGTTTCACCCATATTACACAATCAAAGATTTATTTGGACTTGGAGTATTTCTGACAATTTATGCATTTTTTGTATTTTTTGCCCCGAACTTCTTTGGTGAACCAGATAACTACGTTCAGGCTAATCCTTTAGTAACCCCTCCGCACATTGTACCAGAATGGTACTTTCTACCTTTTTATGCAATTTTGAGATCAATTCCCAGCAAGCTTGGTGGTGTATTAGCGATGCTTGGCGCAGTCTTTACGTTGGTAATAATTCCTTGGCTTGATACTCATCCAGTGCGCAGCGGACGTTACCGCCCCATTTTCAAAAAGCTTTTTTGGGTTATGGTAATAAATACAATAGTTTTAGGATGGATAGGCGCAAAACCACCAGAAGGCATATATTTGCTGATAGGAAGAATGGCCACTGCTTACTATTTTGTACATTTTTTGATTCTATATCCATTACTTAGTAGATACGAGAATGCGCGAAATGTACCTGAGGAAATTCCATGAAAATAATTTTGCTCATAGGCTTAATGATTAGTACAATAAGTGCTGAAAATACCAAAGAACCACCAAAACAAATTTGGAGCTTTGATAAACCCAATGGCACGTTTGATCGCGCAGCTTTGCAAAGAGGGTTTCAAGTTTACAAAGAGGTATGCTCCGCTTGCCATGGCATTAAGTTAATATCCTTTCGCCACTTAAAAGCTATGGGGTTATCTGAAGCAGAAATTAAATCTTTAGCTGCACAATATCAAATTAAAGATGGCCCCAACGATGACGGAGAAATGTTTGAACGCCCGGGCCGACCGTCTGATTACATCCCAGGTCCTTATACCAACGAAAAACAAGCAAGGGCAGCAAATAACGGCGCTTTCCCACCAGACCAATCATTGATTGTAAAAGCTAGATTACATGGGGCTAATTATATTTACGCACTATTAACAGGCTTTAAAAATGCCCCTGAAAATTTTAAATTGCAACCTGGCCAATACTACAATGAGTTTTTTCCAGGACACGCTATTTCCATGGCCCCTCCATTAAGTGATGGACAAGTTACCTATAATGATGGAACCAAAGCTACCGTGGAACAAATGGCGTATGATGTAACCGCATTCTTAGCTTGGGCAAGTGAACCGGAAATGGAAGAACGTAAACGCTTAGGATTTAAAGTTATATTGTATTTATTGCTAATGACTGGCTTATTTTATGCAACAATGCGTCGCATTTGGAAAGGCATTAAGTAACCTTAGGTTTGCCCATAATTACCAAAACCCACTTGAAAAATTGCCAACGCATTACCAAATTGGTATAGTGTAACAAAAATTGAGACCCATAATGAATTTGGCAGAAAATAACGTTATTGATTTTGAAGCATCAGGAATTACTTTGAATTTGGCAGAAATTCAAACTCTTATACCGCATCGTTATCCGTTTTTGCTAATCGATCGTATCGAAAATGTGCATCTAGGAGAATCTGCTGTTGGCATAAAAAATGTCACTCTTAACGAATGGTATTTTCAAGGTCACTTTCCTGAACATCCAATTATGCCAGGGGTACTAATTATTGAAGCTTTAGCACAAACCGCTGCAGCCCTTGTTATGAAAACCTTAACCGTACAAAATGGTGGTGAAAAACCAGGAAATATTGTCTACTTCATGTCAATTGATGAAGCAAAATTTCGCAGGCCTGTAGTACCTGGTGATGTGCTTAAGCTAAAAGTAACTAAAAATCGTGAACGTGGCCATATTTGGAAATTCAAAGGTGAGGCCTGGGTAGGCGATGAACTTGCAGATGAAGCAATCTTTACAGCTATGATTACCAGCAAATGATTATTCATCCATCCAGCATTGTTGATCCAAAAGCAAAAATTGGCGTTGGCGTCAAAATTGGACCATTTTGCTGCGTTGGTAGTGATGTAGTCTTGAACGATCACGTTGAACTTATTTCCCATATTTCAATTAGTGGAATTACAGAAATTGGTGAAAAAACTAAGGTTTACCCTTTCGCATCCATCGGACACCCACCACAAGATTTAAAATACAGTGGTGAAGCCTCTAGGACTATTATTGGGTCAAATAATACAATTCGTGAGTATGTAACAATTCAACCAGGGACAGCTGGCGACTCTATGCAAACCATAGTGGGCGATCACTGTTTGTTAATGGTCGGTAGCCACGTAGCACACGATTGCGTCGTTGGTAACCACGTAATTATGGCTAACAATGCTACTTTAGCAGGGCACGTAAAAGTTGGAGACTTTGTAATTATTGGTGGACTTGCTGCTATTAAGCAGTTTGTAAGAATCGGCGATCATGCGATGATCGGTGGAATGGCAGGCGTTGAACACGATGTTATTCCATTTGGTATGGTAATCGGAGAGCGTGGTTGGTTAAATGGACTTAACTTGGTTGGACTAAGGCGTCGCGGTTTCAATCGAGACGCTATTCAAAAAATTCAAGATATTTATATGGATCTGTTTATGGCGGATAACAATCAACCCATAAATGAAAGATTTACTGAATTAAATACTCGCTATGCTGATGATGAAGACGCAAAAATTTTCCTAGAATTTTTGAGCGGAAAATCTAATTCCCTATGCCAACCCAAAGCAGTATAGTTCATTATAACTTTACACTATGTGTAAGTTTTTTCATGGAAATTAACGAATGATTAATCTTTTGATGGTATACGGTTCCTTCCCCCACCCCCGCCCAGATAAAGGGTGGGCCACCCGCCTTGGCTCCAACCTTGCAGCAGATATAGCTTCGCCATTAGCATCTTTTTGGGCTTTAAGTAGATGCCTTGAAGTAATATCTGAAGAATGGACCGTTCTTAAATATCAATATAGCTCAAGACAGATTAAAAAATGATTAAATTGCTTATTTTAAAATTTGCACATTGTGTACTCATGTATGACGATTAGTATTATTCCAGCCCATTCTTCTATCGGCATTATCGCAGGCTCTGGCAACCTATTTTCTTTAGTACTAGAGGAAATTATCTCCAAGCAATTACACCCAGTAATAGTATCATTTAATGAATCATCCCCTCCTCCTAACTCTACCTATTTACAAACTAGCATAGGAAAAATTGGAGAAATTTTAGAATTTTTTAAACACAATGAAGTTAAATACTTAATTTTTGCTGGTAAGATCCAGCGCCCATCACTAACTTCATTAGGCTTTGATGCAACCGGCATAAAGTGGATGCAAAAACTAGGCATAAAAGCATTTGCTGGTGATGATGCCCTCTTAAAAGGAATTACAGAACTCCTCCAAGAAGAAGGATTTCAGGTAATTAGTCCAAGAGATTTTCTACCAAATTTAGTATTAAAACCAGGTGTTTATACAGAAACACAACCCAACGAAATTGATGAAAAAGACATTGGACGGGGACAAGTTGTTTTAAACACCCTGTCAAATGCTGATGTTGGTCAAGCTTGTGTTGTACATGAAGGCATTGTACTTGGAATAGAGGCTATCGAAGGTACCAAAAATTTAATTGAGCGCTGCGCAAATTTTAAACGCACACCTTTGGGAGGAGTTCTTGTCAAAACTGCGAAAAAAAATCAAAGCACTTTAGTTGATTTACCAACCATTGGAACCGAAACAATTACATCCATCCAAAATTGCAAACTTAATGGTATAGCTATTTCAGCCCACACCACACAAGTACTAAACTTTAAGCAAGTAATTAGCTTATGTAATCAACACAAACTTTTCCTAAAAGTAATAGAGGATTAACTATGAAAACAAGAATTCTTTCAGGCATTCGCCCTACAGGAAATATTCATATAGGAAATTACTTAGGGGCAATTTGTAGCTGGATCAGCATGCTAGATACTATCGATGAATGTTTTTTTTGCATAGTTGATCAACACGCCTTAACCACTACAGAAGATTCAAAAGATTTACGCAAAAATACTTTAACTATTGCTGCGGCCTACATTGCAAGTGGAATTGATCCTATTAAAAATAATATTTTTGTGCAAAGCCACGTTCCTGCTCATACTGAGCTTTCCTGGTATTTTAGCTGTATAACGCCTATGGGCTGGCTTTCACGAATGACACAATTTAAAGATAAGTCCAGCAAAAATAAAGATCAAACCATGACCGGTTTATTTGTGTACCCAACTTTAATGGCAGCTGATATTTTGGCTTACAAAGCAACTCACGTGCCAGTTGGTGAAGACCAAAAACAACATGTAGAACTCACACGCGATATTGCCCAGGCTTTCAATAATTATGTTGGTAAGGAAATTTTTACCCTACCAGAGCCCATTATAAAAAAAGAAACCTCACGAATTATGAGTTTGCGTGATGGTCTGAAAAAAATGAGTAAATCAGACATCTCTGATTATTCAAGAATACATTTATTGGATGATAACGATACAATTCAACTTAAAATTCGCAAAGCAAAAACAGATGCAGAACCAATTTCTGGCATTATTGCTGACTTGGAAAACAGACCTGAAGCCAAAAATTTATTAAATCTTTATGCAATTTTCACACAAAACAATATTGAAAAAGTCTTAAAAGAATTTGAAGGTAAACTGTTTTCAGAAGTGAAATCTAAACTAGCTGATGCCACAGTCAATCACATGGAACCAATTCGTCTTAAAATACTTGAGCTACTCAATGATGAATCAACTCTTATTAAATACCTTAAAAAAGGTGCAGAATCAGCTAATTCTTTAGTAATTCCGCATATGCACGAAATTCGCCAATCTTTAAATATGCTACTTTGATTCTAGATGATAAACTCCATCCCACCCCTCAGGTGGTGGAGCTTTTTTAAATTCTTCACATCTGTTTATGTAAATATTACAAGGCTCATCTCTTCCATAATCTAGCTGCAAATTTTGAAAAATATTAATTGCCTCATCCCACCTCTGCTCAAGGTAGAATCTGAATCCTTTTGTAAACTCTCCACAGAACTTTATTTGATTATCACTAGGCAGTACTAATGGATCTGAATTCTTTAATGCCACAAGCTCGTAAATTGGCACTCCTTCTTGTTTTCCCTTAACCGCAACAATATCTAATGGCCTTACCACAGCATGGTCATGAAGGTGTTTAACTGTTGCTTCACTTACTATAATGTTTGTCCCATATAGCTTATTTGTACCCTCAAGACGTGCCGCTAAATTCACCGAATCGCCAAGAATTGTATAATTCATCCGTTCTGATGAACCGATATTACCCACAATAGCTTCACCTGTGTGAATACCCATCCGTGTTAAAAGCTGAGGTTTTTTTTCATATACCCATTTGCGATTCAGGTCTAATAAACGTCTTTGGCAGAGTAGTGCGCTTACACAACAATGTAATGAATGATTAGAATCTGAATGAGGAGCACCCCAAAATGCCATAACTGCATCACCTATGTATTTATCAACCGTTCCATTGTTCTTGTTTAAAATTTCGGTCATTTCTTCAAAATATTCTGATAAATGCAATACCAACTTTTCTGCAGGATATGATTCGCTAATCGCTGTAAAATTTGCAATATCTGAAAAGAAAATTGTTAACTGCTTTTTAGTCCCCCCAATTCTTACCTCAATCCCCTTGTCTAACAATTTTTTAACTAAATTCTTTGGCACAAATTTTGCAAAAGAAATTAAGCTTTTACGCATTCGTAAAATTGAATCTTGTAATTTTTGAATTTCCTTAATACCAGATTTTACGCCATCAACTGCCCCCAAATCAAAATTAGTAATTCTATCTGCTTGTTTTGACAAATTATTAATTGGAGTAGAAATTCGCTTAGAAATAAGAACTATAACCATAATTGATAAAATTAATATAATTAAACAAATTATTAGAGTATTACGTTGAGTTACCTTAACACCACCAATAAAATTATCAATCGGAGTAAGCATTAAATAATCCCAATCTGCAAACCCTTCAGTTTTAACTCCTTTAAATAAGGCTATATATTCAATATCATTAAACTTAAACAAAAAACGTTTCTTTTCAGCCTGTTGCCCACGTATAAGAAAGGCTTCAGCTGCCGTTTTATCTTTTAACTCATCAAGTGTAATTAGCTTAGCTTCACCGTTAACAGTTTTAGAAAGATTTTTCTCAATAGGATGGGCAACAACTTCACTTTTAGAATTAATAATCATTGAAATACCAGAATTTATAGCAAGTTCTCTAGATAAGTTATCAAGTCCAATAGAAGAAGTAACGGTCCCCATAAACTGACCACTCTCCGAAAACAAAGGGACAACGCAAGCAATACTTGGTACCATACTAGAGTTAGACACAAAAATATCTGACCATACATTTGAACGTGCTTGCGCAGCCTTTAGGTACCAAGGCCTATTTTTTGGATCAAAATTCATTTGTGATTCTGGAATTATTTCCTCGTCAATTTTATTACCCATTTCGTCCAAATAATACCAAATCTCAGTTATTTGGGGTGTGGTACGATCAACAACACGTAATGCATAAAGTGCTTTTTTAGGTAAAGGTTTAGTCGTTCCAAGCCGGTACGTTGCTCCTTTTTTAAGTTGCATTAACAACATAAAGTAACCAGATTCTGTGGTAATGTGTATGCTATCTACAAGATCAAATTGATCTAAATTTCCCCTCATAAACCTAACCAAATCTTTATTTTTCATATCAACTTTTGATATATCTCTTACCAAATAAGACCCTATCTCAGTTGAGCGCATCACATCAGCAAAGTTATTAGAGATACTCATAATCTCAGAAGAACTATTGTCTTCCATTAAACGGTTTGAAAAATCAACCAATGTCTTAGAATTATTAACATAGGTGTACGAAACAATTGAGGCAGCAGCGAATACTTGCAAAATAAAAAAGCTACCAAGTACGTCAAAATTAAGATTCCTGCTTTTATAAAATTTATTTATCAAATATAGATAAAAATTTTTGATGTATTCTTTAAATGTATTCATAAATTTTTGCCATACTCTTTTTTATAATACTAAACTTACCTGGTTAATTTGTTGTTAACAAAATGGTGCTCTTCAAACCTATTATTTATTTTAAATGATAAACTCCATCCCACCCCTCAGGTGGTGGAGCTTTTTTAAATTCTTCACATCTGGTTATGTAAATATTACAAGGCTCATCTCTTCCATAATCTAGCTGCAAATTTTGAAAAATATTAATTGCCTCATCCCACCTCTGCTCAAGATAGAATCTGAATCCTTTTGTAAACTCTTCACAAAATTTTATTTGATTATCAGTAGGTAATACTAATGGATCTACATTCTTTAATGCCACAAGCTCATATATTGGCACCCCTTCTTGTTTTCCCTTAACCGCCACAATATCTAATGGCCTTACCACAGCATGATCTTGAAGGTGTTTAACTGTTGCTTCACTTACGATAATGTTTGTCCCATATAGCTTATTTGTACCCTCAAGACTGGCCGCTAAATTAACTGAATCTCCAAGAATTGTATAATTCATCCGTTCAGATGAACCGATATTACCCACAATAGCTTCACCCGTGTTAATACCTATTCTTGTTAAAAACTGAGGTTTTTTTTCATATACCCATTTGCGATTCAGGTCTAATAAACGCCTTTGACAAAGAAGTGCGCTTACACAACAATGCAAGGCATGATTGGCATCATATTGAGGTGCTCCCCAAAAAGCCATCACTGTGTCACCTATATATTTGTCGATGGTAGCATTATTTTGCTTGAGGATTCCTGTCATTTCATCAAAGTATTCCGATAAATGTGTCACAAGTTTTTCTGCAGGATACTCTTCACTAAATGATGTAAAACCCAGCACGTTAGAAAAGAAAATTGTGATTTGTTTTTTAGATCCTCCTATTTTTACTTCTGTTCCTTTATCTAATAGTTTTTTAACTAAATTTTTTGGTACAAACTTTGCAAAAGAAATTAAGCTTTTGCGCATTCTGGTAATTGAATGTTGCAATTCTTGAATTTCTTTAATTCCAGACTTTATCTCATCTGCCGTACTTAAATCGAAATTGGTAATTCTGTCTGCTTGTTCTGATAGGTTGTGTATAGGCGTGGAAATACGTTTAGAAAGAAAAGCAATTATAATGATTGCAAGAATTAATATTGTTAAACAAATAAGCACGCCTGTTCTAAAATGAAGTGCAACACCATAAGATGTTAGTTGAAATACAAACAAAAAAATGGAGTTGCATTTGGAAAAATATCACCACTTATCTTATGAGGAAAGAGTGAAAATAGCGAAGCTTTGGCAATCGAAGTCCTCAATCA
>CAMASM010000035.1 GCA_945860985.1 Candidatus Finniella inopinata | reverse complement strand
CTTTACTTGCCGCCGTATTCTCCGGATTTTAATCCCATAGAGAAAAAATGGGCCAATGCAAAAGCAAAAAGGCGCAAGGTTGGTGGAAGTATTGAGAAGCTTTTTAAAGAGCATATTTTATGATCAAATTAAATATAGTCGGCTATATTAATTGCTTATGGATTTCTTGAAACTCCCAGAAAATCTATTGATATTAAAGAAATGTTACTCTTATTCTGCTGGATTACCTTCTTGTGGGTTATGTTTTATGAATCGCTTTGGATAGATATCTTTGCTATTGGTGGCTATGACGGCTTCGTGCACGGTGGGCATCCATACAGCATGTTAGAGGCAGTAATAAAGGGTGATTGGTGTATGGCAATCCAATCACCGGAAGCTGTTTTTTACTATATGCCAGGAATGCGCTATGTGCGTTTTTTTGAGATAATGATCTTTGGTGATGCTTATCCTTTACAAGTAACATTACTGCTATTTACCCCTGTGATTTATTATCGTTTTTTTAAAGAATTGCTGAAAGCAAAATGGGCTTTAATTGTTTGTTTTATAATGGCCATTGGTATGTTCAATCCTATTGGGTTAGATTTTCACTCACATATTAATAGCCTAGCAATGCTTTATGGTGAAGGATTTGCCTACGCATGCTTAATGGGAGGATTGGTTATGTTATTAAAAGGAATAAACTGCCGTAGTACAGGTTTGGGTTGTTTTTGTTTATTTACAATTGCAATGTGCATACGCCCTAATTTGTTGTTTTTTGTAGGTTGTCTTGCGCTGGCTTATTTTTTCTTTACAATTTTTGGCTGTGCTACTAAGAAAAACAAATTCACTGATCTATTAGGCCTTTCTCCATTTCTGTTAATCCCCTTACATAACATATATTTTGGCAACCAATGGGTTCCTTTAACAACTGCATCTCAAATTCCTGAAAATATGCCACTTACTCCAAAAATGTACTTAGATGGATTAACGTCGTTATTCGGATTAATTGGACCATTTGAATGGGGGCAAAAATTTATCCACCATTTTAGTTATCCTGGAAACGCAGGTTGGTTAGCATTGTTGCTGATCGCAACTAATGCAGTCATCGCAATACGGTATGGTATAAAAAATAAAATTGGCACATTAGCTATAGCTGGCATATGTGGATTAAGCGCACATCTATTTTACACAGCTGATATCAGATATATGCAGCCGTATTTTGTGATTTCCATAGGTTTAATATTGGGTTATTTAACGTCCCTCAATAAAACCTTAACCACTACTAAAGCTTGGGATTCAGGGGCCACGTAACTGCTAGATTTTGATTCATCAGGAACATTTGGCCACAGCATTACTAATTTATTATCAACTAAGTCACCAAGATAAGATTCATGCACAGTATTCATAGAATCAACTCTGTAAACAACTGTTGGCATAACAGCAATAGATTCTGAAATAGAGCTGGTTGATTCGCCTGGCACAATCATAAACCCTTTGTTTTTATGAACAACTGCCATAACAGCCTTCAATGCTGAAGTAGTACCAAACTGGAAATCGTAAAACTCAAAGTGCTCACCTTGCTTAAATCCAGCTTCTTCAAGTGTATTTAAAAAAACTCTTGAAATTTTATCAACTTTTCCATCTTTATGGGCGTTAGGATCTCGGTTATGACCATCTATAAAAGCACCTGTACGTGGTCCATTGGTAATAAGAATTTTGTGGCCTGTCTTTTTTAAGTACTCACAAATTTCTAAGCCTAATTCATGGGCATTTTTTTCGCTAAATAATTTCCAATCTTTGCCATTTGGCATTTCAGCATCACCACCCAAAATAAGGCCAACCTTAGCCTCCTTTATATGGATGATTGATGTATCTTCAGCACTTATAACCTTAGCTGACATCCTATGTAAAACTCCTTGAGTAGGTATTAGCTCTACATTTTGTTTTTTTGCCCAACTAATAATTTCGCTGTTTAGCGCATGTTTTGGAATGGCTAAAGATATATCATGCAAATCTTTCATGGCATCAAACCATTGGTGAACGCAAAGTAAAAACTTCACGTTTTTTGTAGGTATTGTTGTTTTAAGAAAATCAATACCATATTGCCCTGCCGTCACAATAAGGTTTGTTTGGCTTTTATCTAAATTCTTAGATAGCAATTTAAAATCAGCAACATAAGTAAGAAATGCATAATTCTTACAAATATGGGGGACTGCTTCTGCAACAGACATCACCATATTTACTTCACCCAGTTTTGATTGATCACAAACGGCGTACACAACAGTTACTTCAGATTTATGGTTTACTAAGTAAATTGCCACCATTAGAGCAATCGCAGCAAATATGATAATTTTTTTTAATTTTTTCATGTTTACCTATTTAAAATCTAAGCTATGTTCAGTGCAGGCTACCAAAAGAATCATTTACTGTAAATGAGTAAAGGATATAAGTAAGGATTCAGTTTTTCTAATCTTAAACATTTGTCTAATCATTTAATCAAAATCAATTTATTCCAAAATCTTTATCAAACCATAATTACACGGGCTAATTTTTACCATATTTTAAGAGTTTTTATTCAGAGTGAATAGAGAGGCTAAAACATGCCAAAATCACGAATATGTTATTAAATAAGAAAATTTTGCCAAGATGTAGCCTGCAAGGCTACCTTATAATTGGTTTTTTATTCCTATCACTTGTTACATTTGTAACGATATTTAGTTATAGCTACATAGAAAATGATAAAGCAAATATCAGTCTCGGTGAGTCTTTTATTAAACTTATACGCACTAGAATCATTGATAGATTAGAAAACAAATTTTCCCACATTCAATTTCTTTCTGGTCTTGGAGATCAGCTTTATAACTCAGAAAAAGAAGTTAATCTCGATAATATTGTTTTAATTGGCGGTATGCGTGAAATTTTAAGAAACAACCCCATTATCAAAGCAGTTATTACAGGCACAAAATCCGGTAAACTTCTTCAAGTAAGAAGGGTAGAGACAAATGACTGTTACCGTTCAAATTCTGAAAAAAAACTGCCGTCGGGATCATTTTTTGCCATACGGTATATTGATCATACCTCAAAAGATAAAGAAGTTTGGGCATATGAGAGTCAGGAGAAAAAAATTTTAGACAAAGAATTTATTGCCGACTCTAATTATGACCATAGAAAGCAATCTTGGTATAAAGACTGCGAGGAAAATCATACGATTAACTGGAGTGATGTTTATTTATCTAATAGCTTTCAAAAACTTGGAATTACAGTTTCTAACGTTGTCTATAATTCAAGAATTAATGACTTTATAGGAGTTTTCTCTTTTAATATCGAAACTAGTAGCTTGTCTGATATTCTTAATGAAGAAAAAGTAGGAGTCGATAGCTCTATATTTATCACAAGTAAAAAAGGGGAGATTATCGCCCATTCTGACAGTTCAAAAATTGTAGATATGAAAAATGGAAAAGTAGAAGTTCCGCTAGTCTATAATGCCAAAGACCACAAAATGAAACTTGCGCTTGAAATTTTTGAAAAAAATGACTCCGATACGTTCTCCTTTGAATACGACGAAACATTATACATCGCTGCTTTTTCTGTTTTTCCTAATATTGTTTCTGATTCCACTAATGGAAAAACAATCACAGTTAATGATCTCGATAATTGGAGGATAGGAATAATTATTCCAGCAGATGAGTTTGTTGGAAAAATGAAAGATATTCAAAAAAAAATACTGTTAATTTCCATGGTGTTTCTACTATTGTCACTCTGTATTGTTATCTTTTTCGCACGAAGCATCTCTAAACCAATTATGTTGCTGGCAGAAGAAGCTAATAGAATCAAAAATTTTGATCTTACAGGAACAGTTGAAATTACTAGTAATGTAAAGGAAATTAAAATTTTAAATGAAGCCATCGTTTCAATGAAAAATAATATAAAGTCGTTTTCTAAGTTTATTCCAAAGGTATTAGTTGGAAAGCTTCTAAAGAGCAATCTGGAAATTAGGATTGGTGGAAAAATCAAACGAACAACTTTATTTTTTACAGACATTGTGGGGTTTACAACTATTTGTGAAGAATATCCTGCAGATAAATTATCAGAACATCTTTCAGATTACTTTGAAGAGGTAACAAATATTATATTTAAATATAATGGTACTATTGATAAATATATTGGAGACGCAGTAATGGCTTTTTGGGGCGCTCCTGAAAAAGACAAGAATCAATCGCTTAATGCTTGTAAAGCAGCGCTGGCAATTCAAAAAAGATTGAATGATCTTAATAGCCAGTGGGATGCCCAAGGAAAACCTGTGCTCAACACACGCATTGGTATGCATGTTGGTAACGCTATAGTTGGCACTATGGGTTCAAGTGATCGTATAAATTATACAGCCTTAGGTGATGCCGTTAACTTAGCAGCTAGACTAGAGGGAGCTAACAAGTTTTACCATACCAGTATCATCATCAGTGAATCCATATTTAAAGAGATAGAAGACAGTTGTTTAGCTAGACCGCTTGATATTGTAGCTGTTAAAGGAAAGAATGAAGGTATTGAGATTTATGAACTAGTAGGAATTAATAAAGATGAACCATCTTTATTACCTTCTAAAAATCAAATAGGGTTTTGCACATTGTTTTCCAAAGGATACAAATTTTATAAGGAAAGAAGATGGGACGAAGCTATTGAAATATTTCGAGAAATCCACCAAAAATTTGGTGAAGATTATACTGCCCACATGTACATCAATCGCTGCAAAGATTTTAAGAAGAATCCTCCGCCGCCAGACTGGAATGGAATTTTTGTCCTTAAAGAAAAATAGATAGTAAAACAGAGAGATTTTCTCTCTGTATGTTTAGGTATTTTTAATTAGGTGATTATCTTAATTTTGCCAGAAGCATCTTAGAAAATTATAAACCTATTTACCATCCTTTTTAGGACCTAAACTGTACTTGTTGAAATTACCAAAAATATCTTTCATAGCTGAACTTTCATATCCGGTTGACTCAGTACGTTCCTTGCTAGCTTTAATTTGCTCACCTTGAATACCTTTTTGATTTTCAACTTTTCTAACGATATCTTTCTCATCAAAAGTAACCTTAACCACCAATTGGTCTACAACTTTTGGTTCAAAAAATGAAGTAGTCTCGGTTTTTCTATAAATGTAATACCAATTGGTCCAATTTTTACCTTCTACTGGGAAAAGAGAAGTGGTTGATGGACTTCCCAAAATTTCCTGCACATTTTCCTTTGTGCTAATGTCAGTTTGAATTTTTTCAAGCTGCATTTGCTCTGGGTTAAAACCACGGTGATCAATTGTAGGATAACACCCAGCAAGAACAACTACCGCACCCAAGCTCAGCAACCAATTATATGACTTCATTTTAGCCCTCCAGCTTTGAAAAATTTGCAAAAGTATTTAAAGTTAATTGTAACGTTCCTAGCAAGTTTAAGCGATTTTGTCGCACCTGCAAATCATCGTCCATAACTTTAACGCAATCAAAAAAATTATCAATAAAAGGCTTCAGGCTAGCAATTATCGTCATTGCTTCCTTGAACGAAAAATTATTTAAATGCGTATTAATTTTTGTAGCAGCTTCATTTAGAGCGTTCTGCAAACTACGCTCTTCTTTTGTTTTTAACAATTCTTGATCAACCTCACCTAGCTTTACATCACTTAAAACGCCAACAACTCGACGATACGCCCCTAGTAATGCTGTGCCAACTTCTGTTTGCAGTAAATTCTTTAAAGCCCTTGCTCTTTCCACCGTTAGCCAAACATCTTCAAGCGGATTATCTAAAACCGCATAAACATGATCAGCTGGCATTTCCGTTTTCAAAAAAGCAGAGAGACGCTCTGTAATAAAATTGATAACCGCTTCTATAACATCACCCTTTAAGGTAATACCTTGCTTAGCATATGATTCAACTGATTTTTGCAAATATGGGCGCAAGTTATTAGGAGCACTTTTAAATAGCATTAACCTGATAATACCCAGAGCGCTGCGGCGCAAACCATAAGGATCCTTTGAACCAGATGGTTTCATACCTATGCCAAAAAACCCAATTAAGCTATCAACTTTATCAAGCATTGATAGTTCCCAACTTATATCATCTGCCGGGCAATCATCGTTGGCACCTTGTGGTTGGTAATATCCCTTAAGAGCTAGCGCAATTTCTGAAGGAATTCCTTGTGCTTGAGCATAAACTTCCCCCATAACGCCTTGTAATTCAGGGAATTCACCAACCATATGGGTTAACAAATCATTCTTACATAAAAGTGCTGCCTGTTTGACAGCAGTATCAGTTGCACAAAAATTAAGACGTTCGACTTTTTGATAAACAGATCCAAGATCAGCATGAAAAATAATACTTTTTAAACCATCAATTCGTTCAGCAAATGATTGATTCAAGTCTTGCTCGTAGAAAAATGCAGCATCACTTAAACGTGCACGCAACACAGACTCATAACCTTTTTGCATGTATTCAAGGTTAATTGGCACGTTTGCCACGTAACCAAAAAATGGAGCAAAATTGCCTTTTTGGTCTAAAATAGTGAAGTATTTTTGGTGTACCCGCATAGATGTACTAAGCACTGCACCAGGCAAATTCATAAATTTAGCGTCTATATTTCCAAGTGCAACAAATGGATACTCAATTAAACCAGCCACTTCATCAAGTAAATTTTCATCAGGCTTATAGGACAGCTGTTTAGATTCGCAAAGCTGTTGCAATCCATCAGCAATTAGGCTCCTTCTCTCTTCAAAATCAGGAATAACCATAGCTTCCCTTAAATTTTGAATGTAGTTAGCAAAACTAGAAACTGTTATAGCCTCAGGCTTTAAAAATCTATGACCAAAAGTTTGATTGTCTGTCGTAACCCCTGTAGCAGGTACTTCAAAAATGACAGGCTTTCCACCTAAAACACAACAAATATTGCGAATTGGTCTAACCCACGTATGGGCCGCACCTGGCCAACGCATGGAAGTAGGCCACGGCATCTTGCGTAAAACTCTATCAACAATACCCGGCAACAACTCAGATAAAGGTTGTCCAACTTGTGAAACTTTAGCAAACCAATAGCCATTTTCTTGACTCAATTGATCTACAGAAAGGCCAGTTGATTTTAAAAAACCTTGCAAGGCAGCATCAGCCGATCCTACTTTAGGGCCACGTTTTTCTTCAATCAAATCATCAGAAGATTCAGCAATGTTTGCAACGTGTAAAGCCAAACGTCTAGGGCCAATTAAAGCCTCACTGCCCTGGTAGCTAATTTTCAAAGCATCAAATTCTTTACAAAAATGTTGTAAAAAATCTATTTTAGCTTGCCGTTGCATACGTGCAGGAATTTCTTCACAGAAAATTTCAATAATTAATTCCATAATTAGCCTATCCAATTTTCGCAGGCAGATTTTGCTAAATTGCGCACTCTAGCCATGTATGCAGCACGTTCTGTGACACTAATAACACCACGTGCATTAAGCATGTTAAATAAATGGTTAGCCTTTAAGCACTGCTCATAAGCAGGAAGTACCAATTTGCAATCAAGCAACTTTAGGCATTCTTTTTCAGCATCATTAAAATGTCGCAAAAGCATTTCTACATCAGCATGTTCAAAATTGTATGCAGAAAATTCTTGTTCAGATCTTAAAAATACATCTCGGTAGGTTAGACGCTGATTACCGGTTTTTCCATTCCAATCAATGTCAAAATGACTTTCAACTCCTTGAATAACCGATGCAAGGCGTTCCAATCCATAAGTTAATTCGACAGGCACAGGATCACAAGCAATACCACCAACCTGTTGGAAATAAGTATATTGCGTTACTTCCATACCATTACACCAGACTTCCCAGCCAAGTCCTGCTGCACCTAAAGATGGATTTTCCCAGTCGTCTTCAACAAAACGTATATCGTGGCGGCTCAGATCAAGACCCAGGGCCTTTAAGCTATTTAGATATAATTCCTGCGGATTATCAGGGCATGGCTTTAACAAAACCTGAAATTGATAATACAATTGTGTGCGATTAGGATTTTCTCCATACCTACCATCTGTTGGCCTGCGACACGGCTGAACATAAGCAGTATTCCAAGTATCAGTGCCAAGTGCCCGCAGCAGAGTTGCCGGATGAGAAGTGCCAGCACCAACTTCCATATCATATGGTTGTAAAATAACACAGCCATAGTCAGCCCAATATTGTTGCAGTTGCAAAATAATTGATTGAAATGAAAGTGGCTTTGTAGTCATAAATCTATCCGTTTAAAAATTTTAACGCTAAGATTTTACCTTCTTCAACTGCAGGTTGATCAAAAGGATTAACTCCCCAAATTTTAGCAACGTGTAATGTTTCAATAACAGCATTCATCATTAGCTGACCTAAGTAATATATATTAACCTCAGGAATAGTTATTATTCTTAAGGGTGCCCTATGATTTTTTAAAGTGGCATAAGTTGCTTCAAGCTCTGCCTTCAAAAGTTCACTAAGAGAATGACCACGCAAAGGAATATAGCTTGGATGATCAATTTCTAAATCAGCAACTTCTAATTTTGTATGATTAGTCACTTCTATAAAAGTAAAAAATTTATCCCTAGGACCATCAATATAAAGCTGTAATTGCGAATGCTGATCAGTTGCACCCAAAGCTTGTATTGGTATTGAACCAAAACGTTCACCATTTTGACTTTCTTTACCCAAGCTTTCAGCCCAAAGTTGCGAAAACCACGCACCAAAAAGCTTAAGCTTATCTGAATATGGAAAAACTACAGGATGTAATTTTGATTTAGCTAAGTAATCTGCTGTAGTAATTGGAAGATATTTATCTTTTTCTTTTTTTAAAGCTTCTATTGCAGACTTGGCGCCAATTTGAAATTGCTGCATATCCAATCCCATTAGTAGACCTGGCAATATTCCAACTTCAGCAAATACAGCAAATCTACCACCAATTTGATTGTGGTGCGGCACCAAAACAATTTCATTTTGCTTAGCAAAAGTGTGCAAAGCATTATCATCAGTTTGAGTAATAATAACCAAATGGTCTTTAAAATTCAGGCCATTCTTATTAAAAAAACTTTTAAGGGTTGCTAACTGCACTAAAGTTTCCGCAGTGTTACCGGATTTTGATGCTACTAGTAAACCACACTTAGCAAAATCAACCCCTTGTAAACGGCTAACAATACCACAAGGGTCGATGTTATCAAGAAAAGTAAATGTTACCGTAGATTTTTCAGCAATTGCATACAAGGCCTGAGGACCTAAACTTGAACCACCAGTACCTAAATGAATAATCTGCGAAAATTTCTTTAGCTTTTCTAAAGCAGTTTGGTATGGAGCTATAGAAAATTCAGATTCTATGTGCTTGATTAAAGCAAAATTTTCAATGTGTCCAAACATTCTCTATTCAACCTTTTCTTCTTTGGCTTTTTTCACACGTTTATTAGTCTTCTTTGTAGAAAATCCTAAAGCCTTTTTCTCAGTTTCTTTTTTCTCAATTTTTTGTCCAATTTTATGATAGTTTCTTGCCGGCATTTTTCCTTTCGGGTAATTACGTGCTATCATTATCGGCTGACTAGACAAAACCAGCTCTAACATTTCACGTGCTTGTTCGATGGTTACATCGCTAACTAGCTGTTCGTATCTAGTAATATCTTCAACAGAGAAACCTTCTATTATACTTTCAGCCATTGAGACCAAGAAATCTTCACCATCCATAGCGAAAGCAAACTCATTTAGTTTTTCCTGCTTTGCAGCCTTAAAATCATTTTCATTCAAGCCATTTTGCAAAATAAGTTGTAGTTGCTCAAATAAAAATGCCTCAGCGACATCTACATCCATATCTGGAGATAGTTGTAATCTAAAACTAAAACCCATGTCATCTTTGCCGTAAGTGTAGCTTCCAGAAACATCTAGAGCTAAGCGTTTTTCTTTAACCATTTCTTTATAAAGTGCTCTTGATTCTGAGCCAAAAAGAGAAGAAAGCATCACTTGCATTTTTTGAAAATCTTCAGGTTTTTTGACTAAAGTTGGCGCTTTGTAAAAAATTTCAATATAAATATTTTCAGCTCTTGGGTTTTCTTGCTCAACGGTTGTGGTTAAACCTTCACGATTTGGCTCAGGCATACGTTTTCTAGCTGGTGATGGTTTAGATGAAATTGAACCAAACTTCTTTTCAAAAATAGGTAAAACATATGACAAATCAAAAGGGCCAACCACAATAACTGTAGCATTATTGGGAACATAATGTTTTTTATAATGAGCCATCAATGCTTCATAGGTGTAGGATCGTATATGCCCTTCATAGCCAATAGGGTAAACACCGTATGGATGTGCCATAAATTGTGCACGCCTGCAAACCTCAGAAGCCGTACGTAAAGGATGGTTACCAATCCGCATCTGACGTTCTTCAATCACTACCTTTTGTTCAGCCAAAAAGCTTTCTTTACTAAAGTTCAGATTTGACATTCGATCAGCTTCAATATCAAATATTTTTTCTAAATATTGCGCTGGAGCTGAGAACGTATAAACTGTGTAATCAAAATTAGTAAAAGCATTAAGTTCTCCGCCCAATTGATTAATAATACTATCAATTGATCCTTCAGGATAACTAGGAGTTCCCTTAAACATCATATGCTCAAGCATGTGAGATAAACCAACTAAATCAACAGGATCATCAGCTGTTCCCACATCATAACCAGTCCACACAGTAACCGACGGCAAAATAGGATTTTTAAAAACAATAAGCCTTATACCGCTAGACAAAGTAGCTTTTTGCGGAACTATTTTAATTGAATTACTGTCAGCTTGTTTTGCCTCTTTCGCAACCAATAAGCCTGAACACAAAAATAAACACAGAGCTAAAAAGTACCTCATTGTCCCACCGTGAAAATAATAAATTGATTTGGATTAAGGAACTTTTTAAATGCTTCACTTACCTGCTCTGGCGTCAATGCCTCAGTTTTTTCAATTAATACCTTATGATAATTGACTGGGCGATCAGTTAACTGATAATTAGCCAATCGCCTAGCTATATGTCCAGAAGATGCAAATGAACGTTTATAACTGCCTACAAACCCCATTTTAATATTTTCAACCAATTCTGGAGAAAAACCATTTTTGCAAACATCTTCAAAAACTTCTTTCACCGAAGCAATAACTTTTTCAACATTTTCGGTTTGAGTAAAAGTAGACACACCAAATGCGTTAAAATGATCTTGGATAGCTAAGCCTGCACCAATGCCGTAAACAAGAGCTTTTTCAACCCGCAACTTCTTAAATAATAAACCAACAAAAGGATCTGACAAGCAACCCACCGCAACTTGTAAAGCAAAAAAATCTGGATGATCGTGATCAATACCTTTGTGTAAAAATTTAAGTACGGTTTGAGGTACTGGAAATTTGGTACTATAAGTTTCATATGGACCTTCAACTGAAATATTTTTTGGCAACTCTGCTTTAAATTTCTTAGGCAAAGTGTCTATAAATATCTCAAGTTGTTCACTTAGACTTTTTTCATCAAAATCACCACACACCGAAACAATCAAATTCTCTTGGGTAAACATATTTTTGACAAACTTCTTTAAATCTACAGCTGTAATATTTTTTAAACTTTCAAGGTAGATTTTATTGGGAGTACCATAAGGGTGATTTTTGTAAACAGTTTCTTTTATCAACTCATTAAGTTGTGATTCAGGAGACTGCATTGATTGCATTAATGCCGCGAACAGCTCTTCTTTAAAGCGTTCAATATCTGGTTCTTTAAATTCAGCATGAAACAGCAGATCATTCACAAGGGCAAATAATTCAATTAACTTAGTAGATGGGCACTTCGCACTGATGAAGAAATGATCATCTACACCAGAAAAGCCTATATGAATATTTTTCTCACGCTTGTAAGCTTCTACCTGATCGTTGTTTTTAGATTCTGTAGATTCTCCGAGTGATTTTGACAACAAATCCACCAAGGCCTCCTTTTGCTTAGGAGACATCTTTTTCCCGGCGTGCTTAAAGCAAAAATTGACAGTTACAACCCCAACACCAGCAAACGGAGAAACGCGTACATTCTTGCCGTTTATGGTTAAATCCTTAACTGCAACATTAAACCCATCAAGCGATGTCTTGGTAACCGCATCGTCAACTTGGTCTTCTGATTTATTTACTTCAGTATTGCTTTTTTTAGTTTCAAGCTCTTTTTTCTTATTTTTCTCATCTTCAATATTTTTAACTTCACTTGGCTTATTTAAATCGTCGGAAACTTTCTCGACTTTTTCTTCCTCTGGTTTGTTTTTATCACCATTAGCTTTTTCAGCTTCAGCCTCAATTTCGGCATCCGCATCAACCACTCCCTCCATGTTATCAAGTAGGGATTCTCCAGAACGAAACCACCACACAAGCAATGAGGTACACACAAGCAAAGAACATACCGATAAAATTTTTAACATATACCGCTATTCAGTTATTGGTTTTGAGTCAGCATTCGTAGCTGCTTCTTTAACGTTTTCAGGTCCACTTATGGAACGAGCATTTTTAATAAATTCCTCTTTCCATTTGCTTAATTTTCCATCTCCACTTTCTGCTTCTTTATCAATTTTTTCACGAATGGAATCATCTGCCTCACCAGCTTTATTTTTTAAATCAGCAGAACTTTCTCCAGAAATTTCACTAGCAGACTCGCCTCCACCAACAGCCTGGAGTGCTTTTTCTGCAGATGCGTTTAAGGGCATACTCTTGCCATCCTTATTCTTAGTACGTGGCGGCATAAGACTATAATTTGGTGGCATGCTAAGAGGAGGATTTTGCTGCAGATTAAATTCATCTGCTTGATAATGGCTCATACCTAAACTGTCTTTAACGCTATCACAAGCAGTTAAAAGCAGGGAAAATGCAATCAAACCAAGTACTTTATTCATAAAAACTTAACAACATACTTTATACTATATCCAATGTAGGAAAGGCTTATGAAAAAAGCAAGGAGTTAAGACAAATTCAATTATCGTTGTTAATGCTATTGAAGCGATCTTCATGCCTGCTGCCTGATTCAAAATCTGTAGATAAAAATATTTCTATCATTTCTACAGCTTGGTCTACAGTAGTATAGTCGGCAGCAATACATAAGACATTAGCGTTATTATGGCTTCTCGCACTTTGCGCCATGTAATTATTAAAACACAAAGCTGCGTATACTTGCTTATAGCGATTCGCAACAATAGATACACCTATACCACTACGACAAATAATAATACCAAAATCAACCTCATGATGTTGTACTTTATTGGAAACTGCCTTGGCAAATTCAACATAGCTAGAGCTTTCTTGATTAAAAGCACCAACATCAATCCAATCTGCAGATATTCTTTTTTTTATTTCTTTCTTAAGATTATATCCACCGTGATCAGAGCCTATAGCAATTCGCTTCATATTTTTCCAACAAACCCAATTAATAAAAGATTCTCTCAAAAGCCAACTAAATTTTCAAACAAAATGATGAGGCATCAAATTAAACAAATTTGAATCTTATTGACAAACTGTCAATAACCCCATACCATGTGAGCCAAGTTTAGAAGGTGAAATTATGAAAATCGCAAATTCTTTAAAAACCCTAAGAAGCCGTGACAAAGACTGCAAATTGGTACGTCGTAAGGGTCGCGTCTACGTTATCAACAAGAAAAAACCTCGCTACAAGGCACGCCAAGGTTAGGTAATATAATGCCTAACCAGACCGACGTTGTTATTATTGGCGCCGGGCCGGTGGGCTTATTTGCTGTTTTTGAGTGCGGCATGGCAAAATTAAGTTGCCATGTGGTTGATGCTTTTGAAAAAGTCGGTGGTCAATGCTCGGCTTTGTATCCAGAAAAACCAATCTACGACATAGCAGCTTACCCATCAATTGCAGCACAAGATTTAATCGATCAACTTGAAAAACAAGCTGAACCGTTTAATCCCGTTTACCATCTTAATCAACAAGTCATAGCCATCATTCAATTAAACGAACATGGAACTGATTGGTTAATAAAAACTTCAATTGGAACTGAGATCAAAGCTAAAAGCATTATCATTGCTGCAGGAGTTGGTGCATTTGGACCCAATCGTCCACCCTTAGAAAACATTGAAAATTTTGAAGGTACCAGCATTCATTATGCAGTACGCCAAAAAGAAACCTACCGCGACAAGCATGTTGTAATTGCTGGAGGAGGGGACTCAGCTGTTGATTGGGCTTTAATCCTAAAAGATGTTGCAAAATCTGTAAGTGTAGTGCACCGCAGGGCAAAGTTTAGGGCAGCACCAGATAGCGAATCAAAATTAAATTCAGCAGCCAGCAATGGCGAGATACAGCTTATTGTGCCTTACCAATTAAGCGGCCTTAAAGGCTCAGGCGGAATATTAGAAACAGTAGAAGTATCAACTCTTGATGGTGAAAAAAAACTATTACAGGCAGATTACTTGTTACCTTTTTTCGGACTTTCTATGAGTCTGGGGCCCATTAATGAATGGAACCTAAATTTAGAAAAAAGCCACATTGCAATTAATCAGGCAACAAGCTTAACTAGTCGCCAAGGCGTTTATGCCATTGGTGATATAGCAATTTACCCACATAAGCTAAAACTAATTTTAACCGGATTTGCTGAAGCTGCCCAAGCTGCCCATGCAATTCGGCATCACTTATTTCCTGATGAGATTGTGCATTTTGAATATTCTACAACCAAAGGAATACCTGGCCATTAAAAAATACTATTCACTAGGATAACGCACTCCAGTAAGCGTTAATCCATGTGGCGGTGCTGTAACTCCTGCTTTGGTTCTATCCTTGGCATCACGAATGCGAATAAATTCATCCAAACTAATTACACCTGTACCAACGCTCTTTATGGTACCCATCATAATTCTCACTTGATGATGCAAAAAGGATGGAGCCTGCAAATCTGCCAAAATATAATCACCACAACGAACTATATCAAACTTAGAAATTTTCTTAATTGGATTTTTGCTTTGGCAATTACTATCACGAAAAGAAGAAAAATCATGAACACCAACCAATTGTTGAGCAGCCATATGCATAGCAGAGACATCCAGCGGTTTTCTAACATGCCAAACTTTTGCATCGTAAACTGCAGGAGAACAACGATTAAGTATTCTATATTGATAAGCTCTGTAAATAGCACTGTAACGCGCATGAAAATCTGGCTCAGCTAATGCACAGTCAATAACACTTAACCCTTTTGCAACTAAAAAGTGGTTTAGAGCTGCTTGCAAACGAAAAGACGCTTGGGGATAGATCAAATCTGCATGTGCAACCTGTCCAGTAGCATGCACTCCTGTATCTGTGCGCCCAGCTCCATAAACTGTGACATTATGCTTACAAAAAAAAGATAATTGATCTTCTAAAACCTGTTGTACTGTTAGCATAGACTTCTGACGCTGCCATCCAAAAAATCTGGAACCATCATACTCAAGAATAAACCGAAAACGTTGCACTATAATAGAAAAATCAAGATGGTGGGCCCTGAAGGATTCGAACCTTCGACCCCCTGATTAAAAGTCTCCACGCTAGTACTTTTACTAAAATTAATAAACATACGTTAAGTTATATCTTGCTTAATGTACAGGACTTTGTTACTTTGGCCAAAGTTAACGAAGTTACCTCTATTTATACGAAAAAGGTAGCACCAGAGTAGCACCAAAATGACAACAGTAAAAACTAAGCTAAACCTTACTAAACGTTTAATTGAAGATTTACCAAGGCCTGCTAAAGGGAAGCGCGCTTATTACTACGACATGAAGGTGCGTGGTCTTGGCATTGCTTTAACAGATAAAGGAACGGTTACATTTATCGTTTATCGCAAAATTGATGGTAGGCCTGAACGGATAACCCTTGGTAGATATCCAGATTTATCGATTGAAAATGCAAGATCTAAAGCTTGTGAAGTCAATTCACAAATTGGACAGGGTAATAACCCCAATAAAGAAAAAGCTGAACTTAGAGCAGAGTTTTCTTTTAAAGAGCTTTTTGACCTTTATCTTGAACGCTATGCTAAGCCACATAAAAAATCCTGGAAAAACGATGCAGACCAGTATCGGCTTTACCTATCACAGTGGGATAAACGAAAAATTTCTAGTATCTATAAATCTGATGTGGAAACCCTGCATGCTAAAATAGGCAAAGATCATGGTCACTATGCAGCCAATCGAGTGCTTTCTCAATTGAGTATCATGTTTAATAAAGCTAAATCATGGGGATGGAATGGTGATAACCCAGCTGTTGGCGTTAAAAAATTTAGAGAAATTAGCCGGGAGCGTTTTCTGCAGGGTGATGAATTAACTCATTTTTTTAAAGCGTTAGCAGAAGAAAATAATAGAAATCTGGCGAACTTTTTTATGATTAGCCTGTTAACCGGAGCTCGCAAAAGCAACGTGTTATCAATGCAATGGGAAAATATAAGTTTTAGCCAAGCCACGTGGAAAATACCTGAAACTAAAAATGGCACTTCTCAACTTGTGCATTTATCACAAGAATCCCTTGCGATTTTAGAGGAATGCATCAAAACAAGAAAAAATGAATGGGTATTTCCAAGCCAAACTAGTAAGTCTGGCCACTTAGAGGAACCTAAAACTGCATGGAAACGTATATTAAGACGAGCTAACTTGCAAGATTTAAGGTTACATGATTTACGACGCACACTTGGTAGCTGGCAAGCTGCAACAGGAGCCAATAGTTATGTGATTGGTAAATCCTTAGGCCATAAAACCCAGCAGGCTACGGCTATTTATGCACGCCTAAATATTGATCCTGTACGTGAATCTGTGAATAGGGCAACTGGAGCTATGCTGGAGGCAGCTGGATTGAAACCAGTAACAGAGAAGGTTGTACCATTTAAATAAAAGCAAATAGTAACCAAGCTGATTTTTAATGCTTATCCGAACAGCGCCTGTGAAGTGGTAGGTTTTGCATAATCTGAATCTACAACTTAGTAATCGACATCCACATTTTTTAAATGGGTGAAACTTGAGCTTCTGTCAGTATAACCGGTAATGGGTTTGATTAAAAAAGAAGCGGGTTTGAGAGTTCAACCTTTTTTATTTATAGAAATTGCCTGAATTAATTGGGGTTGCTAATATATCGTTAGTCATAAATAAGTCACATTAAATAAGGATAAGTATGCATAATCAGTACAACCCTAAAAGCTGTAGTGAATTAGAAAAAACGTTCTATACCCCTATTGAAGCTGCAATTAGGTGGTGCGGTTTAATTGAGTATGAGGAATATATTATATCACAAATGAAAAATCGAGCGACACCAACAGTAAGTATGTTCCCACAATGGCCATGCCTTAGGATAAATGTTGCAAAGATCTTTGACGCGGTATTTGCGGAATCATTACCTTGTGTAGGGCTGAGTATGATAGAAAATATACGCACCACTTGGTCAGATACACATGAAGTGGTCAAAAAGTCCTACAATTCTTCAGACTATCTTGACGACCGTCCTGCTAAAGAGATAGTCAATCTGACGGTAAGACATAGTGATCTTAAAGAATGGATGGTTAAATGCTATCCAGATCAAAAACCAGCTTTTTTATTTGATGAAATTGAAAGAACAACCCACACAGCAATCAATGCTGACTCTTTTAGAGCTCTACAGGTTGATCGTGATTCACTGAATGCTAGGTTAAACAATTGTAAGTCTCAATATAAGGATTTGTGTGAAGTTCATAATTCCATAAAAGGAGAAAGGGACTTATTGAAAAAACAAGTTGATGACTTGGAAAAAAACATGGAAAGAAAGCTTTTAATTACAATAGCTGCCCTTACTGACGTAATTTTGGGCAACATGACGTTTAACAATGAGAGCATTGGTAAACACCCCGCAATTAAAAATCAAGCTGATTTAATTGAAAGAATTACTTTTTACAAAGGTTCTACTGGAACTTCCAAAAGAACTTTGGATGAAATATTTGCGGCTGCAAATAGAGTATTCATGCAAACACCAAACTGAACAAACACAAGGTTTTGAGACTCACTATCATTGCAATGCAGTACTTTTTCCTGCAATTGCGATGAAATGTTTTTTTTAACATTAAATAATGCGACATGTTTAACGCAACCGCGAAAGGGTTTACCACATGTCAGCAAAGACCATCTCTCTTATTCCACCTAAAAACACCGAACTACTCAGCAGTTACGAAGCCTCAACCTATCTAGGCGTTTCACCAGGCACACTTGAGGT
>CAMASM010000034.1 GCA_945860985.1 Candidatus Finniella inopinata | reverse complement strand
AGATGTGAAAAATATGAAACAAGAGGAATTTGATGAAGTCATGGAAAATTACAATACAACACCCAGAAAATCTTTGGGATGGTTAACTCCTCTTGAGGCCTTTAATGAAAATTTACACCGTGTTGCACTTCGAACTTGAATGTGGCTGTTAGTTAATATCGCCTCTTGTTTATCAGCTAAATAATCACTATATCTAATCCATGACAAAAATAAATATTATTGGCGAAAGCCGTGAATCATTATCCGCCCAATTTAATCAATTGGGCTTACCTTCTTTTCGCGTTCAACAGGTGTGGAACTGGTTGTACCACCATGGGGTGCGTAGTTTTGATTTAATGAATAATATTTCAAACGATGTTCGCAATAAGCTGGCCGAACATTATGTTATTGAACGACCGGTTGTTTCAAATGCGCAAAGCTCAACTGATGGTACGCAAAAATGGCTGTTGCGTTTTGAAGATGGCCAAGAGGCCGAGACCGTGCACATTCCAGAGGTTGACCGGGGTACCTTATGCATTTCATCCCAAATTGGCTGTACTCTCACCTGCACGTTTTGCCACACCGGTACACAAATGTTAGTGCGTAATTTAACCGCATCTGAAATCGTTGGGCAAGTTATGATGGCACGTGATGTATTCTGTGAATGGCCAACCCCCTTTAGTAATCGCCACATTAGTAATGTCGTGCTTATGGGCATGGGGGAGCCTTTATACAATTATGAAAATGTTGCAACCGCTATTAAAATTCTGACCGATGAAAAAGGCATTTGTCTTTCCCGTCGTAAAATTACCTTATCTACCTCTGGAGTCGTGCCAATGATTGAGCGTTGTGGCCAAGAATTAGGGGTTGGTTTGGCAATTTCTTTACATGCAACAACCGATGAGTTACGTAATAAATTAGTTCCCTTAAACAAAAAATATCCTTTAAAAGATTTGCTGGAAGCGTGCCGTAACTATCCTAACCTTAGCAATGCCCGCCGCATTACTTTTGAATATGTTATGCTTAAGGGGGTAAATGATTCACTAGCAGATGCTAGGCGTTTGGTGCAGTTGATTAAAGGTATACCAGCTAAAATTAATCTGATTCCGTTTAATCCATGGCCGAATAGCCCTTATGAATGTTCCACTCCTCAAGCAATCTCTGCATTTGCTGAAATAGTTTATAGGGCAGGGTATGCATCTCCTGTGCGCACCCCTCGTGGGCGCGATATTTTAGCGGCTTGTGGTCAATTAAAATCTGAAAGTTTGCGGGTGCGTAGAACAAAAATTTCCTTAGAAGATGAAAAAATTGCTTCTTGAAGTAATCAGTGACCAAACATGAAGCCGTAAAAAATCTAACTCCTAAACCATCTAAAGTTATGTATTAACTAACAATCCTTGTCCATGGCTGAGATGGTGCAGCTGATGTTCTTTATAACATCCTTTAAAAGATTGGCATCATCACCTTGGGCCATAATGCGAATCAATGGCTCTGTTCCTGATTGACGTACGAGTAATCTGCCAAAATTTTCAAGCCGAATAGATGCCGCATCAATTACACAGCGAATACGATCATCATTAAGATTAACGGCATTTTGAGTACGTATGTTGTGTAGTATTTGCGGAACTGGTTCAAAAGTATGACCAATTTCACTAGCTGGAATGTTTTGAGCGACCATTAGGGCTAATACCTGAAGTGCGGCTAGCAAACCGTCACCTGTAGTTGCGTAATCGCTTAAAATTATGTGTCCTGACTGTTCTCCGCCAACGTTGCATCCTTTTGCTTGCATCATTTCTAAAACGTGTTTATCCCCAACGTTTGAACGAAATAGTTGTAGCCCCTTACCTTTTAAAAAGCGTTCTAATCCAAGGTTTGACATTTGCGTAGCAACAATTCCTGAACCTTTTAGGATGCCTCGTTCAAGCCAAAATTTAGCAATTAGAGCCATGATCTGGTCGCCATCTAATATTTGCCCTTTTTCATCAATTACAATTAGGCGATCAGCATCACCGTCTAAGGCTATACCAATATTTGCTTGATGCTTAATCACGGCACTCTGTAATGACTCAACATGGGTTGCCCCGCATTCTAGGTTGATGTTCACTCCATCAGGAGTATTGCCAATCGCTATGACATCAGCGCCCAATTCCCAAAGTACTTGGGGTGCTACCTTGTAAGCTGCTCCATTAGCACAATCAACCACAATTTTTAATCCATCCAGGCGCATGCCCTTGGGAAAGCTAGATTTAACGAATTCATTGTAACGTCCTAGTGCATCATCAACTCTTCGAGCTTTCCCAAAATTCTCTGCAGCTGCTAGTGAGAAATTCCCTTTATGGGTTAATTCTTCAATATGGTGTTCTTGCTCACAACTTAGCTTGAAACCTTGCGCATCAAAAAATTTAATGCCGTTGTCTTTAAATGGATTGTGTGATGCTGAAATCATAACGCCAAGGTGAGCACGCAATGTGCGAGTTAGCATTGCAACAGCTGGAGTTGGCAATGGGCCAAGTAACATAACATCTATACCCATGCTCACAAATCCCGAAGTTAATGCTGATTCTAGCATATACCCAGAAAGCCTTGTGTCCTTACCGATTACAACTGTTGGCCTATGTTGCTTTGAACAGGCTATTTGTGTGTTTTCTATGAGGTTCTGAGAAGCTGCCATCGCCACTTTTTGGATAATATCTGGAGTCATTGGTATTTTATTGACTGCTCCACGAATGCCATCAGTGCCAAATAATTTCATAGGTTTACTCATTACTTTTATTCCCTTTTCTTGTCATTTCCGCGTAGGCGGGAATCTATTTTGTAAGGTGGGTCCCCGCTTTTGCGAGGATGACACCGAATTTATTCTCAGCTGGCCAAGTGTTTTGATGTTATCCATCCGCCGCCTAGCACGTGGTTATTTTCATAAAATACGCAAGCCTGCCCAGATGCTACTCCATATTCAGGATTATCAAATGTTACAGTTGCACTTTCAGGCCCAGTTACCAAAACATTTGCTGGAATGGGTTGGTGGGTAGACCTTATCTTTATCATGCATGTAAGGCCATTTCTGAAATTTTCAAGTCCTTTTAACCAATTAACTTCTTTTAAGTAGATAGTTTTTACGGCCAAAGCTTCCTTTGGTCCAACCCAAACTTGGTGTTTTTCCGGGCTAACGCGAATTACATAAAGGGGTTCAGCATAGGCTATGCCCAGACCTTTACGTTGGCCAATGGTGTAATTAATAATTCCATTGTGTTGACCAAGTACTGTGCCGTCAATATGGATAATT
This sequence comes from Candidatus Finniella inopinata, assembly GCA_945860985.1. GTDB lineage: Bacteria > Pseudomonadota > Alphaproteobacteria > Paracaedibacterales > CAITNM01 > CAITNM01. The sequence goes on along the minus strand of CAMASM010000034.1, from coordinate 14,948 downwards.
TCTCCAGTCTCTAGGGCTCCTGGCCTTAGCTTGCTTACAATACTTGCATAAGAGCCATTTGGCACAAAGCAGATATCTTGGCTATCTGGCTTTTCTGCTACTTTTAATCCAAATCTTGCAGCGTGTTCTCGCGTTTCTGTTTTTGGTAATCCCCCCAGGGGAAAGCGTAAATAATTTAGTTGCTCTTGGGTTGTTGTAAACAAAAAGTAGCTTTGGTCACGGCTATGGTCTAGGGCTCTGTGTAGTTCAGCTCGTTCTTTAACAATGCGTTGGACATAATGGCCAGTGACTAGGGCTTTGGCATTTAAGTCTTTAGAAGTTTGTAAAAGATCTTTAAACTTAACTTTTTGATTGCAGCGCACACATGGTATAGGTGTTTCTCCTTGAAGATATGAATCTGCAAAATCTTCGATTACTTTCTGGCGAAAAACACTTTCGTAATCTAGAACGTAGTGGGGGAAACCCATCTTGTCAGCAACTGTTCTTGCATCATAAATATCTTGCCCAGCGCAGCATGCACCTTTTTTATCAATCATTGCACCATGGTCGTAAAGTTGTAAGGTTATGCCAATTACATCATACCCAGCCTCAGCCATAAGGGCAGCTGCGACCGAGGAGTCAACGCCACCAGACATTGCCACGGCAACGCGTTCGCCTTTGTTTACGCCATCAAGCGTAAATTGGTCGTTCTGATTTTTTATCAAAAAGTTTGTAGATAGCATATACAATCATCAATGGGTAAAGCCATTCTAAAATGTTGCCTAAAAAGTTCATAATTTTTGCAAACCCAAGTAGAGACATTGCAAAAGCTACAACCAAACTAGCAACTAAACAGAGATGGCGGTTAACTTGTTTTTTTAAAATATCTTTATGTAAGAACTCTGTCCACATAGTTATTAGTAATGTGGCTGTAGCCAGGCATGATATGGCTAAGGTTACGCTTACAATAGGTACGGCGTAGTATCCTAGAGCTTTTTGGGCAATAGCTGCTAGGTATTGTTCTTGGGAAAGCCCTGCCAAATCTGCCGCATAATGCGCACCTAGTGCCATAAAGCCATAATATACAATGCACAAAATGCTGCCACCTAGTAGGCTAGAAAGTGCTCCAAGTTTAAACAGTTGTTTGCGTGTTGCTGATACAGATTTCTTTTTTAAAAACGCGTAAATACTAATGGCAATTAGTGGAGCACCCATTAGGTCCATAGTTTGATAGCCAATTTCAAGTCCATAACCAAAGCATTCTCGTGCTGGCATATGTATTACTTGTTGTATTGGCGGTGCAACCCATAAGCTCACAACAATTAGTAGGGCGATGCCACCGAGCTTGAATGGTGTTAAGAATATTCCAATGATTTCTACTAAGCGGTTTTTTTGCCAACAAAGTCCAAGTAAAGCTAGGCTAAATCCAAAAGTAAAAAACCATACAGGAAATTCAGGATACATTAGTTGAAAGCCGCCAAATGAAACTAACATACACCTAGGTACTACCCCGAACGGACCAACAAGCATAAAAATTAAAAAATTAATTGCAAATGCTCCGGATCTGCCAAGGTTAGAGTAGTAGGAGTCTCGGCTGCCTTCATTACGAACAAGACCCATTACGCCAATAAATGGCACGATTACAGCCGTAACAATCCAACCGAGTAGTGTATATGAAAACATTCCTTGTGTTTTAACGCCAGCAGTTATTGGAAACACCAGATTGCCTGACCCGAAAAACATTGAAAACATAGCAAAGCCAGCAGTCGTTACTGTGCTAAGTGATGGCATGAATAAATCCCCTTTTCTAAGTTATATATATGGGGATATTTAGGGTAAATACAAGGAAAAACTGAGTTTTGAGTGTTATAAGTAATAAAATTAGGATATTTTGGGGTTTTTAAATTAATGGGTGATCTGAGTAGGTTCCCCACCATTAACTATTTGTTCTGGTGGGGAATTAATTTTATTTATTTCGCTGGTGTAGAAGGTACATCTTTTGCATGATGAGACGCATCTTTTGCATGAGCATCATGTGCTGGAGTTGCAGCTGGAGCAGGCATTGTTGCAGGAGCAGCATCTTTAGCTGGAGTAGTTTCTTTAGCAGCTTCAACTGTAACGCCACCATCTTTTTTTTCTTCTTTTTTCTTTTCGCAAGCTACGAATGTTAGTAATGCAGCAAGTGATAGTGCGAATAAACTTTTTGTCATGGGTATCCTTTAAAAAATGAAAAACTTTAACTATTAGTATCATAAAGTGCATTAGTTAAAAAAGAGTTAATTTTTTTAATATGTTTTTATTCATCTTTTCTTAATGTAATTTAAAAAGTTTTTTGTTTTTTGGTTTGGCAAACAATCCCAGCTTGTATGGTCCTTCTTCAATTTTTTCCCATACGGTTTGTAAATATTCCAATGTCTTTTTTATATTCTTGATGTGTAAATCTTTAGAATTGTTGGTTGTGAGTACTAAGGAAAAAGCAATTTCTTGCATATTAAGTTCGTTATGATACGCAGGATCAAGGGCTTTCATAATGTACCTCCATAACGCCTCTATTTTATTGTTACTAAAGCTATCGTAGGTTTTTCCGTAAAGTTGGTCCCATGTTTGGCATGCGGTTTTTACGCGATTATGAATGCCAAAACTACGCATAGCTAGTCCATAGAGCTTTGCAAAAGCAAGTCCAGCATGAAAGTGCTCTTCACAAATGCTATCATCCAGGTAAAGTTTGTGTAAAAGACAACCATCTGCCGCTGCGTTTACAATTTGTGATGAATAATTTCTATTTAAATTGTTTACAAGATTTTCTTGATAACCTTTTTGCATAAATTCTTTTGTTTGCTGGACTTTTTTCATAAATGTTTCTTTCTACACTATTGTTGCAAATTGTTTACCAAGATAATTCATCCACTAAAAATGCAGATTGATTATTCTCTACGCGTATTTTGTTGGCCATTAGCAGTAATTGGCTGGAACTAAAAATTTTGTTGTCTACTAAAAATGTACGTTGTTCTAAAGCGGTTCCATGGGGAGATTGTTCATAAAAACAAATATTCTCTGCACTAAGGTAATTGCAGACCTTCCAAAAACTCACCCAATTATCAAGCTGTTTCTTTAAAGATTTTTTATCAAAACCAGGCGGTTGTAGTTTGCTTTCCATAGTTTTTGTTTTGGCAGTAATTTTAGGAAGACTATGGCGTCTTTGAGTGATAGAGCGAATACCAAACCTGGTAAGGGCTTTATTGATAGAACTTGGGGTGCGTCCTAGCTTTTGTGCAATATTTTTAATTGGCAGTCCATACAAGAAATATTCTCGTGCTTGGTTAATTTCTAAAGGTGACCATTCTTGTGTTGTCATTTGTTTTCCTATGCTAAAAAATCAAGTCTAAATTGCATTATATGTATATTTTGATGACAAGTTACTCGTTTGGTCAATAGTTTAAAATGTCCCATAAAATTTTATTAATATTTTAAGTATTTATATTCCTGACTTCAAGTTTGTGTTCCTCGTTGCCTGGTGTCTAAAAGGCTTATGTGCGGCAGGAGAGGGGTCTTTTTGTTGTACTGCTAATTGATGGCCTTTTGCATTGGCTGGGGTATGTGGTAATTGTATTGCTTGATTGGTCAATGAATGTGGTGTAGCAACTGCTGGAGTATGCACAGCAGCTGGGTGCGGTGCAGCAACTGAAGGTTCTTTTCCTGAAGGTTCTACTGTAGTAGCTGCTGTATGAGCAACTTTCTGTGGTATAACTTCATCTTTAGCGGAATTTTCTTCTTCTTGATGTCGCAAATCCTCTTCCATTAGATTTAGGGCAGCGTCCATACCAATAATTAAAGCCTTAACTTCATCAGGACTAGCTTCGTTATCGTTTCTGCCTTCAAATTTTTTTGTCAATAAATGTATTATATTCACTATGTTATTTACATTTATTTCATTTAAAGCTTCTTCTATACCTGGAGTAATACCTTCATGAATATCTGGTTTAAAAAAAATTAATATCGCTGGTAAAGCTAAGTAAACAACCGTTTGTTTCAAAATTGCATTTTGCTGTTCTTCATTACTTGGTTTCTCGCCAATGTTTGGCGGAGATAAAACAGGTTGTAGGACTTGCTGTTGTATATCAGCTGCTCCGAAAACATTTGTACATAAAATAAGTGTTAGGTATATTAATTTCATTTTTTAACCAAAGCTTTACTTGCCATGGTTTCAGGCTACTTGCATTTGGTTAATTTTTAATTAATTTTTATGGTTTTGTTTGGAGTATAAAAAATCCCCCACAATTTATTTGAATTTTGTGGGGTTGCTCTATTTATAAGGATCAGACCATTGACTTAAAGTCATTATGATATTTTTAATGCATTCTATGGCTGCAGCAAATTTTAATGAATTTTCTTTTTCAGCACTTATTTTTGCTGGTAATTCTTTCATTATTGTTTCCCAACACAAAGGGTTAATTTTTTCAAGTCGTAGACTATCAATTTCAGCTTTATACCCAGGTATATTTTTTTCGAGTTCGTCAGATCTCCAGCTTGGGTTTGTATTAGCCGCTAATAATTTTTCAAATTCTTGAAGATGTGAGATCTTAATTGCAGCTGCTTTGCTTGAAATACTTTTTGCCCCTATTTTTATGGCGCCAAAATAGCCTTTAAAAATTGAATATTAATTTGTTCAGGGGGAAAACTTTCAATCATTGAGGTGGCATTTTTGTAAGCTTCTTCACCCAAAGTAGATCTGATATCTTCTAGTTCTCTTTGCATGAATTTTTCTGTTTCTTCAATTTGCCTCAAATACGCTTCTTTGAGGGAACCTAATCTAGGTGCTTGTTGCGATGGCATAACCATTACCGAAGCGCAATTACCGTTAGATATAATGGCTACTAAAAATGTTAGTGCTAAGAATAATAATTTCACGTTAATAATCCATATCAAGTTTTTTATAAGTATAATAATATTGCTTGATAGTTAATTGTTTATTAATTTACCTATTTTTTTTAAATACAAAAAATGTGTAAGATAAAGTTATTTCTTTTATATCTTTTAATAAAGGATCTTTGGCAAAATCTGGGTCAATAAAAAATTGCACCGGCATTTCCATTTCTTCGCCAGCATCGAGCCGTTGTTGTTCAAAACAAAAGCAAAAAACTTTATTAAAATATTGCCCCGCAGCATCTGGTGATACATTGTACGTTGCCATGCCGACTATAGATTTATCTGAATTATTTTTAGCTTTATAAAAAGCCAGGCCATTTTCACCTATTTTTAAACGCATGGTGTGCTGTAAAGGTGAGAAGCTCCATGGTAAGTCTCGGTGAGTGTTGGAGATAAAGCGTATGGTAATTTCACGGTTTATAACATTGGTTGAGCTGTCACGGCTTATTTTGGGGGTTCCGCCAAAACCAGTTTTTTGGCAAAAAACTCGGTACAATGGGACTGATGCAAAGGCCAACCCCAACATTGTAAAAAAACCTACGGTAAGTAAAATTGCAATGGTATTGTCGCTTTTTTTCATGTGTTTACAGAGATAATAATTATTATTGTCTTACCATTCTCATAATTTGTTATTATAGATACTTTTTTGATGAGCCAAAAGCCCATGGAAGAACATAATCTCATGTAAAATGCAATAACGTTATAATCAATTTTTCTCAAAACCCTTTAGTTATCTAATGAATTTTGTTTACAATTATAATGTAAAAAACTAGTTGAGATTCGAATGGGAAGACTAATTAAGAAACTGCCTATAATTGTTTTGCTATTGGTTATTTTCAATACTGTTCATGGTGTTACCTGTCCTAGTTTTGATTGCGCTAAAGCTAAAACTTCCATAGAAAAGCTCATATGCAAGACTCCCGAGATTGCTCAGTTAGATGGAGTTATGGCATTTGTGTATCACAGCATAAACTCAGCTATTAAAAGAACACAACGTAAATGGCTTAAGGGACGACCAAACAATGCTGAACTTTTAAAAGAATACTATATTCAACGAACTAAAGAATTTCTTGCGGATTCTAATCATATTGATTTGGTTGCCGATAAAGTTTTTAAGCTTATCGATAGCTTGAACAGTGAGGTAGCGGACGGTCATCAGCCAATCTTAATACTGTTAGGGTTGATTATTGAGAAGTACATAAAAAGTGATGTTGGTATACTTAAAGCGCTATCTGAACAGGGGATAGAAACAACACAAGATTTTTTAATTCTAGGTGCGTCAGCTTGTTACAAAGTGGGAGATCGGAAATATTTGTTTAAATGGTGCCACGGTAGGGGTAACCATAACTCTGGCTATTATCTTTGGCTTATGTCGCTTGATAATGGTGTGTTTTCAGCGAAATTGTTGGATATGCAGGAATACGATGATAAAACACAAGTCCTCAAAAGTAAGAAAGATGTAACAGCGCACTCAATATACTATGATGGCAAAACCCAAACACTTGTAATGGCTATAAATTGCAGCGATGTTAACCAATTTTATGGTAAAAAGCTCTTATTTAAAATTGATGACGACAATCTTGTTTTAGAGAAACAATATGGCACACATGATTATAAGAGTTTTGTAGAAGATGCGCAGATAAGCAATTAGCCATAGGGTTGTGTGGTATAATGTGTCGATTACATAAAATCTTATAAAGTTTTGTGACCCCTACATTGAATTAACCATTAATTTGTGCTAGTAAAGTGTACTATCTCGAACATTGGTAATAATGAGTTTTCCAAAATCAACCCAAAGTATTTATTCAATTTCCCCATATATTGGTGGTGATGTTACTCCTTCAGGTTTTGTACGTCGTGTGGTTTTAGCTTCTAATGAAAATCCTTATGGTCCTTGTGAAGCGGTTAAAAAAGTGGTGAGTGATTACACCAATACAATTCACTGTTACCCAAGTGGTGCAGCTAATAATTTACGTCAAGCAATTGCAAAAACACATGATCTTGATCCAGATTGGCTGGTTACAGGCAATGGTTCGGAAGATATTTTACACATGCTAGCTCGCACGTTTGCAGGCCCTAGTGATGAAGTTTTGATTCCTCAACATGGTTTTGGAGTTTATAAAATTGCTACATTGGCAGTTGGGGCAAAGCCAGTATGGGTGCCAAGAGTTGATTTTAAGTTAACGGTTGATGCAGTTATCTCTAGGGTAACCGAACGTACAAAAATATTTTATCTCGATCATCCAGGTAATCCGATCGCACACTATCTTACCAATAGTGAAATAGAAGAATTGCTCGAACGCATGCCCAGTCATGTTTTAGTTGTATTTGATTCCGCATATGCTGAATACATGGAAGCTAGTGATTACCATCCAGGCACTAAGTGGGTGCAAAAATACCCTAATGCGGTTATGGCCCGTAGCTTTTCTAAAGCTTATGGCATGGCAAATTTGCGTTTAGGCTGGCTTTACGCTCACCCAGAAATTGTTGATCCAATTCACCGCATCCGCCCCCCATTTAACACAACTGGCCTTTCTCAAGCGGCTGGAATCGCAGCTTTGGATGACCATGCATGGATTAACCATTGTGTTTCTTTAAATAAAGAAAATTTAGCTAAATTTATAGCAAATATGGAAAAATTAAACATTCCAGTTCTACCATTTGCCTCTAACTTTGTAATGGCTCGTTTTAATGATGCTAATGCCGTTTATCGCTATTTAGGGGAAAAGGGATTGGTGGTTCGCCCAATGGGGGCTTATGATTTACCAGACTATTTGCGTATTACCATTGGTAAAGCTGAAGAAATGGATGAGCTAGTTAGTGTACTGAAGTCATGCCCTTTCCTTTGTCATCCATGCTGAGGACCTTAGATCCGAATGCTGGGATCCATTTAACTTATAAAAACTAGATCCATGATTATGCATGAACCATTAGCTTATTACTTAACCAAACTACAAACGCTAGCTAGCGTTGGTACAAAGCGGGACAAATTTTATAAAAAGCTAGTGGGGGAGCGTTTTGTTGACTTATTGTGGCATTTGCCCAGTCAACTTTGCTTTCGTCACCGTATTGACCATATAAAAGCGGCGCCTGAAAATTCTTTGGTAACCCTAGAAGTAACTGTAGAATTGCACCAACCAAGCTTGCGTAAGCGTTCTCCTTATATTATCTATGTGCGTGATAGCAAACAGCAAAAATTAGAATTATTGTTTTTTAATGCTTACGCTAGTTTTTTGCAGCGATCTGCGCCTGAAGGCAAAAAAATTGCTGTTAGTGGCCAGTTAAAAAAAGATAGTAATCGCGAAGGTATACGTTATCAAATGGCCCATCCTGATTTTATGGGACCAGTTACAGAAATTGATAAATGGGTTGGTGCAGAACGTATCTATGGTTTAACGGCTGGTCTTACCCGTAGCATTGTCGCAAACGCGGTTGATCAAGTTATAGAAAAAGCTGCAGAGCTTGAAGAATGGATTCCAGATTCTAAATATCCAAGTTTTTTGCAAGCATTAAAAATGGCGCATAATCCCCAAAGTTATGACAATTTGGCGGTTACAGACATAGCTCGTGAACGTTTGATTTTTGATGAATTCATTGCCTATCATTTGGGATTAGCTATCAGTAGTAGTCGTCCAAAGTCAGCAACCTTAAAATCAATAGCTTCATATGATTTGGCAAATCGACTTGAAGATTCATTGCCATTTAAGCTAACTGCAGCCCAAAAAAATGCCATTGCTGAAATTCGTGGTGATATGCAAAGTGGCGCACAAATGGTTCGCTTATTGCAAGGGGATGTTGGCGGCGGTAAAACCTTGGTGGCTGTAATTGCTGCTTGTGATGTGGTCGATAATAACCAACAAACTGCAATTTTAGTGCCAACAGAAATCTTATCTCGCCAGCATTGCTCAAGCATAGGTAAAGCTTTAGAACCTCTAGGTATTGAAGTAGCTCTATTAACCGGGCGTGAAAAAGGCAAAGTACGTGATAATGTTATTGAAAGAATCAGATCGGGAGCCGCCAAAATAATTGTTGGCACCCATGCTCTTTTGGAAGATTCAGTTGTTTTTAATAATTTGGGTTTTGTGGTAATTGATGAACAGCATCGGTTCGGAGTAGATCAGCGTTTACGGCTAAGCCAAAAAGCAAAGTCAGCCCATATTCTTTCAATGACTGCTACTCCCATCCCCCGCACTTTGGTGTTAGCAAATCATGGTGATATGGCGGTTTCTGTTTTAAATGAAAAGCCAGCAGGGCGTAAAATTATTCAAACTAAGGTTATCTCCGCTGATCGTTTGAATGAAGTAGTTGAACAACTTACTAATGTTATGAATCGTGGCAATCAGGTTTATTGGGTTTGCCCTTTAATTGAGGAGTCTGAAACTAGCGATTATGCCGCAGCAGTTGCTCGCTTTGAAATGCTTAAAAGTATTTTTGGTGAAAAAGTTGAATTGGTGCATGGCAAAATGAAAGGTCTTGAAAAAGATACCGCCATGGAACGGTTTGCTGAAGGTGAAGCTACACTCCTTGTTTCTACCACGGTTATTGAAGTGGGGGTTGATGTACCCAAAGCCACCGTCATGGTTATTGAACATGCCCAGCGCTTTGGGTTAGCGCAAATGCACCAATTACGTGGCCGGGTAGGGCGTAACGATATGCAGTCTTTTTGTTTATTACTTTATGGACAGCCCTTAACTTTCCAAGCACGCCAAAGGCTTGAAATCATGCGCGATTGCCATGATGGCTTTAAAATTGCAGAACATGACCTGCGTTTGCGCGGTGGTGGAGAAATCATTGGTACCAAACAAAGTGGGGTTCCTAAGTTTCGTCTTAGTGATTTAGTGCAAAATGAACCAGAGGAGGCCAAAGTATTGGAGGATCTATTCGCCAAAGCCCACAGCATTGCCATGGAAATATTCAAAGAAGATCCTGATTTAGTATCACCAAAAGGTTTGGCCCTGCGCCAACTTCTAGTTTTATTTGAGAAAGACAAAGGCGAGCAGTTGCGTAAATCTGGGTAGATCATAGAGAATTCCTTTCGGTTGGTTTAAAAAATTTATATTCAAAAATATAAAATTAAATTTGCATTAATCAAATGTCATTACTATCTATAAACAAATAACTAAATATTAATGGAGATTATATGAATTGCTTCAATCACCAAGATATTCCAGCGGTTTGTTCTTGTGGTACTTGTGCCAAAGGACTTTGCCAAAATTGTATGCAACCTTGTAGTGGCAAATTTTTTTGTTCCAAAGTTTGTGCTGAAAATTGGGAAAAGCTATCAAAGATGAATGATAAAGCTCTAAAGATTTACGGACTTGATAAACCCGGTAAAGCTAGAAGATTAGGTTTGCGTACCTCAATTTTGTACCTTTGTATAGGGATCCCAGCTTTAAGCTACAGTGTTTATGAGGCTGTGACTCATGGATTTCTTTTGAAAGAACCTATCTGGTGGTTTTTGTTTATACTTGGTTCAGTGTTTACAACTTTTGGCTACAAAACTTATAAAGATGGAATAAGGCTATAATACCAATTCCCGAATTAATTATCTTTCATTGTGGATTCCCGCGTAGGCGGGAATCCATTCTTACTTAACGGTATTTTCGGGAAATGGTATAAGTTATCCACAGAAATTATTAAAATTTTCCTAAAAATGTTTATTTCGTTAACTATTTGTTAATATTTCAGCCGCTAATCTTCAATTGTTAAGCGATTAATTTTGGAATCGTTAAACAATTAACTCTAATGATTAACAGGAGAATTAGTATGAATAGATATTTTTATGGATTGATTTTGGCTTGTGCTTTATTAAGCCTGCCTAGTGTAAATTGTGCAGCTGCACCTGAGCCAGATGTTTCAGGAGAAACAGCCGAAGCAAGAAGTAGAGGAGCATACATTCAAGCGTGTAAAGATGCTGGTGCAGAAAAAAGAGAAACTAGAAGGCTTGCCAAAGAAGCTGCTATAGAAGCAAAAAAAGCTGCTCAAGAAGCGAAAGAAGCTTTTGAAGCAAAAGAATCAGAAGCTAGTAGCGAATAAACAAGAGCCTGCCTTGTATTTACAGGGCAGGTTGATAAATCCATCGTAAAAAACTTCAAAAAAACTTAGCTTGTTCCGTGGAATTTAACAATTAATACTTACCTGGCTAATCTTCCATTGTTAAGTATTTAACTGCATAATTATTAAATAACTAATTTTTTAACAACCAAACATGAGGATTAAAATGAATAAATATGTTTATAGCTTAATTTTGTCTTTAGCTGCGCTAAATATGCCGATTGTAAATTGTTCTGATGACCTATTTGGTTCAAGTGAAGAACCGGAAGAATACGCAGCACCATCTCACGTGCGCAAGAAGGCATTATCTCCTAAAGAAAAACAAGACCTTTTTGATGCTGGTGCCAAGATCAGGGCGGTCAGAGCAGCAGCAAAGGCTAAACTTAAAGCTCAATTGAAAGGATCTTTGTGGGAAACTGAAGATAGTAATGATCCTGCGAAAATTGAAACTCAAGATTATTCTTCACACAATCCTGATGATTCAGGTAATGAAGATATATTGGATACTTTAGAAAAAGCAATAAAACCCGAGGAATCAGGAAAATCTGTAAAGTTACGTCAAAGAAAAAAATTTAAGGAAGATGAACCAACAAATAAAGCAAGAAGAAAATTTAAACAAGAAGAAAAAAAATTAACATTAAAAATAAGAAAAGCAAGAGCTAATAAAGGTTCTTTTACAGAAACTGAATAAATAACAACTTACCCACCTCGCTTTTACGGGGTGGGTTTTAAAATTTTTGCCCCTGGCTCATCATCGCCACCACCGAATCTTTTTCCTTACTGCCACGTGAGGAACCAAATTCAAAATTGTAAGCATCCTTAAGGCAAGAACCAAAAATGCCGGCAACTGTTGATATAATCCCTACAGCTTCGCCTGGCAAACTTCCAGCATAGCTTGCCAACGTATACAAGCAAGCGATCAAACCAACGGCTGCACTTAACACCATAATATCTGCGCGCACATTACGCCTTCCAGCTTGCGCCAAGGCAATATCGCGTTCACGGGCATTATGGCGATCTTGTAAAAATTGTAGCTCAAGCTCTGCTTCAATTTTGATTATTTCTTTTTGAAATTCCGCAATTAATAATGAGTTTTCAGATAATGCCTTTGCTGCAGTAACAGGGTCATCCGCGCCAGTTACTCTTTTAGCAGTTTCTACCACATGGTGTGCTACATTTTCAGCGTTTTCACCCCCAAGCCATCTGGCAATAACAGGGGCAAATTCAGCCAACCCAAGGGCTGCCGCAATTAATGGAAAAGCCATAATTACCCCAATTTATAAAAAATATGATTTGCAATTTGTACAGTTGGTGCTGCATTTTTTGCCCAATAGGGTGCTGTACGCACTGTATGGTAATGGTCAGCACCAAAGGTACAATCTTCTGCTTTGCCAAATACCACATTGGTGGCCGTTAGATAGCACGTTTGAAAAACCTTATCATCAAAGGTTACGTTCAATAATTTTGGACGATTCGGGTCATTATTATTCCAACAGGAAAATTGCCACGGCTGCAAACATACATTGCTGATCGACTTTCCAAAACGTTTTTGAAGTGCTCGATTCCTTACAACCCAAGCCACCGCTTCCAGGCTTTGCATACCACCCTCTGGCTTGTTCAACTCACCTCGAGCTTCCCCATAAATGGTGCGTGCCAAAACCATTAGATCTGCTTCAGTAACATTATTCATCATGCTTTACCCCATCAAAAACTAATTGCCAAAATGTTGCTTCAAAAGCATCACTACTGGTATGCGGAGTTGTGCAGGCATACAGTTTTTGGCTTACATACACCCACATACCAATTCGGTAATTGCAATTGGCCACCCAAGCTCCTTTAAAAATTGGCTGAAATTTTGGCAACACAACGTTGGAAATTTCTTGGCTACTGCATTTAAAAACTAGTACATCTTCTTTTTGCTCAATGCTTAAATCGCAATCAAAATCTTTGTCTTCCAAATTTTTTAAACGTTGTTCAAGTTCACGGAAATTATTATCAATTTCTAAAAGGGTTAAAGTTGATCCTTTTTCAAGTCGGTAAGTTATCATTGGTCCTTCCTTTCAAACAGAATTTGCATAGATTTAGAGTCATTTCCCGGATTTTCTGCCGATACACTTTTGTACATATATTCCAGGCTTCCATCGGTAATTTTTACAACCATTAGCCTTTGGCCAATTGCTGCGGCCAATGAAAGTTTTTGTCCCAAAGGTGGATGAAATAAAAAATTAGTTCCACCGCGTACTTTAGAAAGCAGTTTGCTACAGGCGCTTAGGCTGTTTACGTATATCTTTTTATCAGAATGGTTATTCGGTGATTGGGCATATAGTTGTTCAATCTCTAAAAAATTGCCAGATACTTTGCCGCCGCATGGCCAAAAAGATATTGTTTCACCTTGTTGTTCTGCATATATGGTGGCAACAGTTGCAAAATGGTGTTCGAAAATACCAGGTTGTAATTGCCAATTTGGGGCTACCAAATTATCTTTTTGTGCATAAAGAATTTGGGTTGGACTTACAGTTACTCTCAAACACCGTGAACCATCATTATGCCAGGCAAAACTATTGCCTTCTTGTATTACAGCTGTATCTTCGCTCAAGCCAAATTCTATTTGGGCCTTAATCCATAATTGTTTTGGCGGGGGTAGTACCTCATCAAAACTAATATCCAGATTATCAATTGCGCCAATTGAAAAATGCCCCATATCACAATTAATGTTTGTCTGCTGTATAGCTGATGCTTTATCAAACCCATCAGCGCCTAAAATTTTATATCGAATCATTTTGATTTCCTTTACTAGGTTATAAGTTACCTATGTTGCACCTCAATAGACTTGAGAATGCTAAATTTTGCATAAGCTGAAAAAATTAAAATTTAAATAGTGTGAAAATTAGTTTGATAATATTATATTTGTTTAATAAAATATTTATGTGCTTGCTATATATATTAATCGTAAATATTTAATCGATAGAATCCTATGAAAAAATATCTATTTTGTCTGTTTTTTACCACAAGCATTTTAGCAGCTACTTTATCGCTTACTGATGAACTATTAGCTACAGATATTGCTAGAAAATCGCTTACAAAAGGTAAAATCCTTCCAACGTTACGCGAGCAAATAGAGGCGATTGTCAGAGCAAAATTAAAAAACCCCTGTATATTACCTAATGGTAAACCCTATTATGACTCTGAAATTTTGCAAATAGCGTACGATATGCCAAAATTTCGTACACAAGTTAGAGCTATTGTTAAACAAATATTGAAGATTAGAAAACAATGTCATGATGCAAAAATTCTTCAGATAGCGTTAGATATTCCACAACTGCGCAAATTAGCATGGCCTTTTGTTAAAGAAATATTGGGCACACCCTATCAAGACCCAGAAGTTTTTCATATAGCATTCGGTATTCCAGAATTTCGTGAACAAGTATGGGCTATTGTTAGAAAAGAATTGGCAGAACCATATGTAATGCCAAATGGAAAACTCTATTACGATTTAGAAGTCCTTCAATTCGCGTTTGGTCTTCCAGAGCTAGTCTCCAATATTCCAGAATTGCTTTTAGAAGCTGAAACTATACGTAAAAAAGTGGAAGCTATTGTTAAAACAATATTGGCAAATGGTAAATCATATTATGATCCAGAAATTCTTCCGATAGCATTTTGTGTGCCATCATTGCGGGAAAAAGTAGCAGCCATTGTTAAAGCAAAATTGAAAAAACCATGTATAACGCCTAACGGCAAACCATATTATGACCCCGAAATTCTGCACATAGCGTACGATACTCCAAAACTGCATAGTCGGCTCCGATCTATTATTAGAAAAGCATTTACAGAGCCAGATGTTACCATTGGCGATGAGCCCTATTACGATCCAACACTTCTTAAGCTTGCATTAAAGCTAGGAATGTAGAAGGCCATATAAGACATTATTAGCTAAAAATTAACTTTATTAGTCTGTAGTGGTAATAGTCGGTTTGTGTTTTGCTTTTCTA
>CAMASM010000033.1 GCA_945860985.1 Candidatus Finniella inopinata | reverse complement strand
CTTCTTTTTCAAAAAGAGAAAAACAATATTGAGAGACAACTTCTAAAAGTGAAAGTATGCCTTTATGGTTCATAGATCCTCACATGCATTTATTTTACTGGTGTAAGGGTAACCCTCCAAAAGTCCAGTCCAGCTACAGGAGATGTTTGTAAATATGCTACAGTTACATCTATTGTGACTGAAACTTAATCAATCTATTCCATTCTGTCAATAAGGGGTGTTTTGTGTCAAAATCGCTTGGCAGTAGAAATACGGTAGAACGAAGTTTAGCGGATGTTTTGTGTAAACTCTGAAACCGTTGCTTCAAATGGCGCGCCCGAGAAGAGTCGAACTCCTAACCTTCAGATCCGTAGTCTGACGCTCTATCCAATTGAGCTACGGGCGCTTGCGTATTTACTTTTATAAGTGAAAAAAGCAATTAGAGCAAGTCGTTTTTTATTATGACTTTTTAATGAAAGAAGCTGAAAACTTCATTGAAGAAGGTATAGAAATTTCCTGGAATAGCAAGGTTCCAAATTTAAATGAATAAACAAAAACATAGGCCCATTATAAAATAAATTATAATATTTTAAAATAAAAATACAAAAACTTAACCTTTAATTAACTTATCTAGCATTATAATTTAATATAAATTGTAAAAATATAAATTATATGAAATTGGCATGTTTTTTATTATTTTTGGTATTTTTCAACGCTTATAGCTCAGACCCAGAATACCCGACTACAAGAAGGCCTCCTAATAAAGTTTCTTCTCTAAGAGAAGTTGGACGTGTTATAGCTGCCATGCCCCAAACTACTGAACTTTATAAAAATGTTCGTTTAATTTACAACGATCCTAGTATTACAAGGTTTGGTTCTTACCAGCCATTAAACAATGATGGAATTATCAAAGCAAGAGAAGATGTACGCGCAACCACATGGTACCCAAATTTTACAAAAAAGACTAAAGGATCTCCTGTATTAATTGATGGAAAACCCATCTACTACAAAATGTATATGCCAGAAAGCGTACCACTAAAGGCTATTATCTTTGATATTTATGGCGGAAGCGTTGCCCGCTATGATGCAATTTTTGGATGGTATTTTAATGCTCGTGTGCTGGCATCCCACGGTTATGGCGTTACATTTCTCAGCCTTTCAGATGTCCAAGACAAAAGCTTTCCAGCCTCTCAAACAGCATTTGATACCCAACATTTTGACCAACTGAAAAATGAAATTAAAACGTTTTTAACAGAAAGTTTTGCAAGTATCAAAGCAAAGGGTTGCGAAAAACTCTTATATAAAGCACAAACTGTACCGCATTTCCTTATGGGCACTAGCTTTGGCGGATTGCTAACTTTAAAATGTGCAACAGATCTTAATTTTTTAAGTACTACAGCTAGTTTTTTAGATGGGTTTATTGCACAATCCCCTCCTACATACCAACTTAGATATAAAACAAATCATAAAGTCAAATATTCCTCACCTATAAGCATATTTGACGATCTAACCACAATCCTTAATGCCCAATTAGACCATCACTATTCGCCATTTTTAGATGCTACAAATCTACAAAAACCTGTGCTTTTAATGCACAGTCATTACGATATGCGAGTTCCATTAGACCATTCACTACGTTTTTATGAAGCAGCACGCAAAGCCGGTAAAGATAATTTAGTTTCATTATGGGTTGATGAACAGGAATCAAGGCATGCACCTATAATACCTACCACCGGAACACTTAAACAGGCAAAAAATAGAGTAAATAGAGAAGTTAAAATTGTAGAAAAATTTGCCGACGCAAAACAATTATCAAATAGTAATAACAGCTATGAACGCTGGATGCATGCTTATCCGAAAAATAATAACGCCGATTCTTTAGCAAACGGGCTAAACCCAATTAAACAAGATGACAGAAATGAGTTTTATAGAAGTGTAATTAAAGAATTATTAGCAAACCCTATATCAGAAAGCAGTATTGATACATATGTAAATAACAAGCTCGCGTCTAAGCCACCGGACTATTTATTAATGTACGACTTTTTGATGCAAAAATCTGGAGAAACTGTTGAGGAGGTCATAGCAAATCCCTGGGATGGTAAAAAATTCAAGGAAAAATTTTGCAGTAATTTTCCAGAGCTGAATGAAGTAAGTCAAAATATCGATTCCTATTTGAGTAATAATCCATTTGTTACCAATTTACCGTCATTTTTAGGTAGGAAATTGGTATTCAAACGGCAAATACTGGATTTTGACCATACCAAGGAATATTCTGAAGAGGTAGCATATGCCTTATTGGAAACCTACATAGAAGATTTCCACACATTTTTTGGTAAAACTAGCGCTGCAGAACTAAGGCAAGATCTGAAAAAATTAACTAGAGACAAAATGTTAGCAGAAGCACCTGCGATTATTGCAAACTTAAAAAAAATATTTCCTGCAATCAATCCATCAAAAGAATAATTAGTCCAAATGTTTTGATAACTCTTTTAAAAGTTCTAATTTCAAAACTGGCAAACAAGCATCAATTTTTTTCCGTTGTGCACACAACGCTTTTGCAAAACCCAATTTTTCTGCTTCTTTCAAACGAGCTTCTGTTTGGTGCACCGGGCGTATTTCTCCGCCAAGACCAATTTCCCCAAAAAACACATATGATGGATTAACTGGTTTATTAATCATCGCCGAAATAAGTGCAGCAGCCACTGCCAAATCAGCAGCTGGCTCAGTAACCTTCAGACCACCCACAACGTTTAAATAAACATCCATCGTGCCAAAATTAAATCCAGCCCTGCTTTCAAGAACTGCAAGAATCATCGAAAGACGAGCTGTATCCCACCCCACTGCTGTGCGCCTTGGCATACCCAAATAGCTTTTAGAAACCAAAGCCTGAATTTCACAAAGCACAGGGCGTGTCCCCTCAATGCCTGCAAACACTGCCGTACCGCTAATTCCTTGAGGTCGATCAGATAAAAACAAAGCAGATGGATTGGTTACTTCTGCCAAGCCATATTGCTCCATAGCAAACAAACCAATTTCATTCGTTGCCCCAAAGCGATTTTTAACTGCCCTTAAAATACGGAAATCATAATGGCGTTCACCCTCAAAATACAGAACCGTATCAACCATGTGTTCCAAAACCCTAGGGCCAGCTATTGTGCCCTCCTTAGTAACATGGCCTACCAAAATTACCGAAATTCCCTGGCGCTTTGCCAAATGAATTAAGGTTTGCGAACATGCACGCACCTGGCTTACCGATCCTGCCGCAGCCTCCAGAGAATCTGAACTAACTGTTTGTATAGAATCAACCACCAAAAGCTTAGTCTCTTTATGTTTTGCCAACAAATTTTGAATTTCTTCAAGGCTAGTACAGCTGCCTATGTATAAATTTTCGGCTTTAACCCCGACACGCTTTGCACGCATTTGCAGTTGCTGGACAGATTCTTCACCTGATAAATATAAACATGGTGTAGAATTTGAAACATCACAGGCAATTTGCAACATCAAAGTTGATTTGCCAATTCCAGGATCACCCCCCACCAAAATGACAGAGCCTGGAACAATCCCCCCGCCACAAACTCGATTAAATTCCCCAAATGAAGTTATGTAACGCGTTTTGGTTAAATCAACCAATGTAGGATCATCAATAGCATATAACTGGGGCAATGGCGCATTTGCTGAAGCAACGCCAGAACGTTGCCTTTCAATAACCTCTTCTACCAAAGTATTCCAGCCTCCACAGCCTTCACACCTTCCATTCCAACGGTTATGCGATGAGCCACATTCCTGGCACATAAAACGCACTACTGGCTTAGCCATCGGTAAAAGGCCCTTGAGGCAACCCATTAATGAATTGGTGAACATACGGGTTGTCACTACTATTCATTTGCGGAACAGTCCCCCTCCAAATTAAGTCGCCATGAAATAACAACCCCACCTGATCCGCAATAATGCGCAAAGAATGCATATCATGGGTAATGGTTAACGCACTAGCCCCAATGTCTTTAACGCATCTGCGAATCAAATCATTAATTGTCGCACTAACAATCGGGTCAAGCCCTGCAGTAGGTTCATCAAAAAAGATCACCTTAGGATTAGTAGCAATAGCTCTTGCCAAAGCAACACGCTTTTGCATACCACCCGATAATTCAGCTGGGTATATATCTGCTACTTTTGGATCAAGATCTACAGCCTCTAACTTTTCCATGGCAATTTTTCGCGCTTTATCTTTATCCATGCGCTGTCCATGAATTAAACCGAAAGCAATATTATTCCACACAGGCAAGCTATCAAACAAAGCTCCACCTTGAAAAAGCATACCAAAAGATTGCAATAACTGTTGTCGTTTGACACTACCAATTCCTATAGTGTTTTCACCGTTTATAAGAATTCCTCCTGAATCTGGAGTTAGCAGACCCAAAATACATTTTATTAAAACTGACTTGCCGGTTCCAGAACCACCAATAACCCCAAAGGATTCTTTCTCATGCAGATCAAGGCTAATTCCACGCAGCACGTGATTATCGCCAAAAGATTTATAAAGATTTCTAACCGAAATAACTGAGTTTGACATAAGATTACCGTTGAAATAGAAGGCTTGTTAAAACGTAGTTCATAAACAAAATAAAGATAGAAGCTGAAACCACCGCATTAGTTGTGGCACGCCCTACTCCTTCAGCACCTCTTTCAGAATTATACCCTTGGTAACAGCCCATAAGTGAGATTATCAAACCAAATACTGTGGCTTTAATTAACCCGGAATTAACGTCAGATTTTTCTAAGTAACGCATAGTTTGCTGCATGTAGTTTCCGCCATTAAATCCAAGCTCATAAACACCTATCAAATACCCGCCAAGGACCCCAATTAAATCAGAAATAAAGACTAAAATTGGAAGTACTACCGCACCAGCTAAAATTCTTGGAAAAATTAAGTACTTGAAAGGATTAGCTGAAAGCGTGAATAACGCATCAATTTGTTCAGTAACCCGCATTGTGCCAATTTCAGCAGCCATCGATGCACCTACCCTGCCTGCAACCATTAACCCTGCAAGTACTGGACCAAGCTCACGGGTAATGGAAAGCACTACAACTGTTGCCACAGCACCTTCTGCTGAAAACCGCGCAAAACCAGTATAGCTTTGTAAGGCTAACACCATACCAGTAAAAATTGCAGTTAATCCAACAACCGGCAATGAATAATAACCTATTTGCACAAACTGATTAACAATTTGCCCCCAATAGTATGGCGGCTGAAATCCATGGTAAATGGACCTATAAAAAAACAAACCAATTTTGCCAGTACTTGCGACAAAATTTAAAACGAGCCTTCCAATGGCTGCTAAAGGGTTCATAGTAATTCCTAGTGATATTTAAAAAAAGTATAGCCGAATAGGGTACCAAAACCCAAGCATCTTCGCTAAGATACAGCAAAACTTTTTTGTTGTATAAAAATTATGAAGACTCTACATGTAAAAAATTTAAAAATTTCTAACATAATGCCTTTCACATTAATTGCTGGGCCATGCGTACTAGAAAGCCGTGATCATGCCATGATGATGGCTGAAAAGTTAGCCTCTCTGTGTGAAAAATTAAAAATTCCGCTAATTTACAAAACGTCTTTTGATAAAGCAAATCGCACTAGCATTAAAGGCGAACGTGGCTTAGGACTAGAAGCAAGCCTCGATATCTTTAAAGAAATTCAAGAAACATTTAACGTTCCGGTAGTTACAGATGTTCATTCACCAGAACAATGTATAGCTGTAGCAAGCGTAGTAGATGTATTACAAATCCCCGCGTTTTTATGCCGACAAACTGATTTGTTACAAGCTGCTGCAGAAACTGGAAAGGTTATTAACATTAAGAAGGGGCAGTTTTTGGCACCATGGGACATGAATAACGTGGTTGCTAAAATGGAAGCCTTTGGTAACGACAATATTATGTTGTGTGAACGTGGAGCTAGTTTTGGCTACAACACATTGGTCAGCGATATGCGCGCATTAAGCATTATGGCACAAACCGGTTACCCCGTAATTTTCGATGCCACTCATTCTGTGCAACAACCAGGTGGGCAAGGTGCTTCAACCGGTGGTAAACGTGAATTCGCCCCCATTTTGGCCCGTGCTGCAGTTGCTGTTGGTGTTGCCGGAGTATTTTTAGAAACTCACCAAGACCCTGATAATGCCCCCAGTGACGGACCAAATATGATTCGCCTAGACGATATGCCAAAAGTTTTAGCAGAACTTAAAGCTTTTGATGATCTGGCAAAAGAACACCCGAGGTTTTTGGACTAGAATTTTCAAAAAATTAAACAATTATTGATAATGTTACTTTACATTAGTTAATGTGTAGCGATAATTTAACAAAGTAAAAACTATGAAAAAACTATTAGTTTACCTTTTATTTTTGGCAATATTTCCAGCATATAGCGCTGCCGTTGGGAAAGCCGCACCAAAATGGAAAGAAATCTCCAAAGGATGTTTTGTTCAAGAATCCGTAAGCCATACAACATATATTATTCAAGAACGCGGCGATGGTGGATTTCCCATAGAAGCCGTCTTAGTTATTCCGCATATGTGGAAAGAGGATACAAACTGTGTTGCATGGATAGAATCCTCACCTAGAACTAAATTTGATTTAGATCAAATAAAAGCGACCTCAAGTCAATTTGCAAGACCATTTGTTCATCTTTTCCCAAGAGGATCGATACTGCTAGATAATCATTATCCAACTGAAATTATAAACCGCAATCCTGTTGCCCAAAATATTGAAGATGAAGCAGCACCTGATTATGGCGGAAAGCACATAGATGACCTAGGAGTTCTTCTGCAACGGGTCAATGAAATCGTTAAGGGCAAGTTTATTATTTATGGGGGTAGTCTTGGCGGATACATGGCTGTTCAAGCCCTTATGCACCCAGAAATAAATAAATTTTTCGCAGCTGGAATTAGTGTGTCCGGCTTTTATAGCTTAGACACAACGCAATTTTTTAAGGAGCCTCTACCAGAAATAGCTCTTGCGACACAAAGGGTACACTTTAGCGATATTGAAAAAGTAGATATGTTAACACCACGATCATATGTGGAAACTAGCATAAGTAACTATAAAGATCTTTCAAAAGAAGAGCTAGCACGCCGCGCTTTTCCAATTGATTGCCCAGACCAAGTCAAAGTTCCCTTGCTTGTTATACATGGAGAAAATGATTACACGACGTTATGTAGCCCAGAAGGTGCACGCGCCTTTGTAAAAGAACTTAAAGATACGGGTACATATGTTGAAATTCCAGGGGCAACCCATATGAATATTTATGGACATGATCTCTTTATGAAAGCAATTGGGGGATTTTTACAGGCTCATAAATTGTAGATATTGATAATTTAGCAAAAGAACATCCACGATTTTTGGATTAAGGTTTTGTTACAACATGTCATGATTTTAATTGCTTTTATTTGTTAAAAACATTAGTATATTGCCATGATAATCAAACCCAGGTAGGAACATGAAAAAAATATTAAGCACTTATTTATTATTGGCAAGCTCAGCTGCCATTTGCGCAGCTTGTGATCCTTACGACATTTCTAACCTAAGTTTCGATGAACAAATGAGGTATGTTACGGCACTATCATCAGGAATATCTAAAGAGAAGGCATTTATCGAAGCAACAGGTAGGAAAGCCGGATACCAAAAATCTCTAGAACAAGAAGAAGCCGCAAGCTTAGAACTAATCGCAGCTATGCAGTTTGAAGACCCTCAATGGGGCGGATCTTCTTCTAGATATGATCGCGGTGACAGAAAATCTCGAGCAAGGCATGATGAAGATGAGGTTGCAAGCTTAGCTTTAATTGCAGCTATGGGTTTTGAGGATCATGACAACGGAAGCGAAGGTGGTGGAGGCGGATTTGCTCACAGTGCAGCAGTTTATAGAATACAAACTCATGCCAAAGTTGCAGACCATCGCAAAACACTTGCACCAATTGTAGAAATATTGAAAAAGGTCCAACAAGGCGCAGATGTTCATGGCCTTGATGCCCACGTTGCAGCCAATATTGCAACTATTCATGTAATAGCAGAAGATTTTGCTATAGATAATTCTAAGCTTACGGTTGCCGAAATCAAAGGTTATTTAGAAGGATTCCTTAAAAAAAATCCTGATTTTTACAAAGGCTACGAAGCTACTGCAGTCACACATCCTCAATTATTAGGATATATCGATGCTGCTTTGGCCACAGCATCTGCAGATGCATCCACTCTTCAAATGTATTCTCGTTTGACAAGTCTAATTCAACTTATGGAAAAAGAAGGTATGGATACTCGTACGTGTATGCAACATTTCTTTGATGAAGTGTCTGAGAACTACCTAACCCAAGGAGGTTGTTTTCAAGGTGTTAGGAATCGTGGCAGCATTCTCTATGCGGGTATGCTGAATTCTTTAATGGGGTAAAACAATAACAATATAGAATACAAAAAAGGTATCCCCACACTGTTGGGGATACCTTAAAATCACAGACACACAGTCAGAATAATTACAAAATTATCAAAATATTAATACTTTAAAAGTATTCTGTATTATAACGATTATAATTTTAGTATTTATATGCAATTGTTACTAACACTTGTTTTTACTTTTTTAAGTACATATATGTACTCAGCTACTGAATTAACACAAACAGCCGAACCAAAGGTTTTAAAAAAAACCACAAAATCTAAAAGTAAACAACGCAGCAATCCCTTAGATCTAAGTAGGAAAGGCGTTGTGATGATAAATGTAAAATCCTATGTAAATGCAACCGATTCCGATTCAAAGAGATGGAAAGGAACCGGTTTTATTGTTGATAAAAACCGTGGTTTAATTGCTACCAATCACCATGTAGCTGGAAATTTTAGTGTTTGTAGCTATGAACTTAAATTTAGCAATGGTTTAAAAGTAACAGCACGCCGCAGATATGTTGACCCGTTTTTAGATTTTGCCATTTTAGAAGTTGATCCTAAGAACATACCTGAAGACTGCGAAGAATTAAAATTATCAGATAACTCCCTGCAAATTAATGATGAAATAAAAACCATGGGTAATTCCGCTGGCGATGAATTTTCAACAAGAACAGGAACTATTTTTAATATCTTCGATTGCGTAACCCCTTTTAATGATCAGTCATTCCATTATTCCGGTATAACCGTTGGCGGAGCCAGCGGCAGCCCTGTATTTAATAAAAAAGGCGAAGTAGTTGGAATTATTTATGGTGGAAAGTTTGTTTCTGGCACAGCACTACCTATTAGGTACGTTAAAGACGCCCTAACTTATATTAAAGACAATAAAAATCCACCAAGAAAAAGCATAGGCGTAAGCTTGCAGTATATTCCAATTGATGAATTGCTTGCTGCTGGTTTTTTAACCGAAGATTTTGCAAAAAAATATCGCCAAGATTTTCCAGATGCCAAAGGAAAGGTTATTACAGTACAAAACGTAATTAGTGGTTTTAAAGGTGCAAAAGTTTTTGAACCAGGAGACATTTTAGTAGAAGTAAATAATCAACCAATTGGACCGCACATGATTGATCTTGGCAGAGTCATTGATACAGCATCCGAACCGCTAAAATTTAAAATACTGCGAGATGATAAAGAAAAAGAAGTTACCATAGTTGCCGAAGACCTCATGCAAGATAGCGAAAATAAAATGATAAGCTTCATGGGTACAGTTTGGTTTGAACACCATGATCAACTTACAGTAAGTATAGGAAATCGTGATGGCGGAGTATACTTTGCCGGTATATCAAAAACCTCACCACTACGTAGCGATGATAGTAACATTGGTAAAGGCTGGGGCGATAAAATGTACAAACTTATAGAAATCGATGGCAAACCAGTACAATCACTAAAAGAACTTGAAGCAATGATTCCTAACATCGAAAAAAAATCAATGTTTACTTTACGCTATATCGATTATATTGGCCAAAGCAATGGATTAACCGCATTTAAACAGGTTGACCGTAACCCCAGAGAAATTCTGGTGCGCTACGAAAAAGCTTTTGACACCCCAAAAACCTATACGTGGGACGCAGCCTCCCACAATTGGAAAGATCAAACTATCACCACGCCAGCGTAAAGCAGCAGCTCAGATTAAGTACATTACAAACGCGTAAAGCATTAGCTAGCTTTTTGCTCAGAAAACCTGGGTAACTCGACAACGTTGGTCCAATAGAACATAGCTTTTAATATATGTTCTTTAAACTCTTCGTAATCAAAAGACTTTCTAATAAATCCACTAGCCTGCAAACCATAGGCAGAAGACCTATCTTCAGGGTTTAAGCTGCTACTTAACACGATCACCGGAATTTCCTGCAATTGTATCTTTCGCTTCATATCTTTCAAAATATCCAAACCGCGCATCAAAGGTAAATGCAAGTCTAGAAAAATCAAATCAGGTTTAGGCAAATCCTGCTCCAAACCAGAATTGACATCGTTTAAAAAGTTCGTAGCAGCAAAGCCGTCGTTAATAGTGTAAATATTTAATTTTTTTGGAAATTCAGACAAAGCCTTGCGTAGCAAAAATTCATCGTTCACGTTATCTTCTACAAGCAGAATGTTAAAAACATCCGGATCGCTAGGCAACACGCTTTCTGTTTCTTCAAAAAAGCAAGACAAATCTACCTTGAAAATCTTTGCCAATTCAAAAAGCATTGTCGCCGATATCTTATTAATGCCCTTTTCATAGCGCTGTAATTGTTGGATAGAAACCCCCAAATCGCCAGCTAGAGTCTTTAATGGCCAGTTCATTCTGCCACGAAAATACGCTACCTTTTTTCCTAATATCTCGTCTCTCTTATCTGTCGCCATCATGAACCTCCACGTATTCAAAAACCACTTAGCTACATTAATCAAACACGCAAAACTAAAACAAGTTAATTTCTTTTTAATTTTCCCATTTTGAGCAGATAGCCAAATTACAAACTTAAACCATTTATTTAGTTGTGGTTATCCTTTTGTATAAATTCAATAGCAGAATTTTTAAAATTCACTTTTTATGAAAGATTTTTCCTAATTTTAACCTAGCTTGCTAACTAGTACTATGCCATACATACAAACAAGATCTAATCCGCGCCTAATAATGGTAATAATATTATAATATAAGGAGATAAAATGTCAGAGAATGAGAAAACAGAAGAAGTGTCTAAAAAAAATTATTTATCTATGGCTGAACGTGGCCGCAAAGGTGGGCAAGCCCGTGCGAAATCACTTGGTCACGCTGGTTATGTAGAAATGGGACGCAAGGGTGGTAAAGCTCGCGCAGAACAACTAAACCATGATGGATACGTAGAAATGGGACGAAAAGGTGGTAAAGCTCGTGCTGAGCAACTAGGAGTCGATGGATACACCGAGCTAGGCCGTAAAGGTGGCACTGCCCGTTCGAAGCAACTTGGCCATGAAGGTTATGTTGCCCTAGGACGCAAAGGCGGTAAGGCAAGATCAGCTCAGCTAGGTCACGAAGGATACGTTGCTTTAGGACGCAAAGGTGGACGAGCGCGCTCAGAAGAACTTGGTCATGAAGGATATGTATCTTTAGGTAAAAAGAGCAAAAATGTAGCAGCTAATAGCACTACTACTAAAAATATAAAAAAAGCTATCGTTTAGGAGAGTTTTCATGGGAAGTGTGGACAGTACATTACTAAGCCTATACCAGCATGAAGTAGAGTTGTGCTGCCTTTACCAAGATGGTGAACTGCATATAAAAAATCAAAAAGTTCGTGAAAAGCTACGAGATTTTTTAAAAAACCACAACAGTCACGTGGCCACATTATCAAAATTATTCAATTGGCTAGAAGAACCATGGAAGATGTGTAGGACCAGTAAGCCATACCTGCACAATTACAAAGTGTTAAAAAACATTAACAGCGAAGAAGACGCTTTGAAGGCAATTCAAACTGGTGAGCTTTTAACCATAAAAGCTTACCAGAATGTATCACGTCAAAATATTGATGATGAAGACCTTACCAATATTTTGAAGCAACATATTAACGATAACGAAAAACCATACGAATACACTAATTCGCAGCTAAAAAATCGCAGGTAATACACTGGCCTCTGCTTTACCAAAACCAATGCATAGGTCGCCTTTTTTGGCAACAGCAACAGCCTTCATAGAATTATGATCTGCTAAGTAAAAACGCTCCTCTCTGTCCATTAATTTGTTGCAAGATCACTTCCACGCTTAGTATATTTTCGATTACGTCTATTTCCTTGATGTTTGGGAGCATTATCGCATTGAACATCTTTTTTCAGTTAACGCAGCTGTCATACGCTAAATCAAGACTCGTCATCGTTGTATGCATGATTTCCCCATTCGTGATATTCTTTAAAAACCTAAAGCCTTTCAATGGCTCTTCATGACAATTATCAAGCGCAATAACCATTGGCGATAGTACATTGCAGTTGCTATCCACAAAAGCCACAATGTATCAGCAACACTCTGTTTTGCCGGTGATTAGGTTGTGAGCACTGATAAACAATGCTTTAATTTAAGCTGGGTTTAGACTAGGGTTACCTTAAGAAGGTAAAAAGTTAAAAAATTTTGCAAAAACCTCAAAAGAAAGAAATTGGGTCTGCTGCTCAAAAAAAGCACCGTCTTTCCAATGAAATTGTACAAATGGCTAAGACCTTGGGATTAAACCCTAAGCAATTTTCACAAATATCATTAAGAATAAAAATTTTTATGTCTAAATTTTTCAAAATTATTATCATGATGCTGCTTCTTTCTTCACCTGCACCTGCAAAGTTAGGAGAAGGGAGTTTCCCTCCTAGTTTTAACTGCATAAAAGCCTATACTCCTGAAGAAAAATTGATTTGTTTTTCTAATGAAGAATGGCGCTTAGGAATTTTAGATTTCTTAATTCATGAAAAATATACATTTTTAATGAAACGCCTTGATAAGGATAAAATCCAAGATCTTCAAATGGAGCAGAGAGACTGGCTCAAAAAAAGAGACATTCCCTTAGATGACCAGTATAGAAAAAAGTGGAGTAGCGATGATGAAGCATACTTACAGGCATACCTTGAAAAGTGGCACCAAGAATTAACCGATAAAGTCATTGAACTCACTAAAAATGATCTGGAATCAGGAAATAACAAGACAGAGATTTTCGATAAAAATGCGGCAAAAAAAATTTTGGGGCAAAAAAAGTTAAGCTTACAGCTTGATGAAAATTTTGGAAGTGTCACTATAGCCATTAAGGATGACGTTTACACGATAAAAGGTGAGCAGACTACCAAAGATACGTATCTTTTTATTAAAGGATGGATTAGTTGTATTAAAACTAGGTATTTTATTTTTATTGGAGAAATTACCTCGAAAGGTTCCTACTCAGATAAGCCTTGCGTCAGAAAAGGTCGTTTCACTTTTGCGATAACTAAAAATCGCTCTTTTTGGCGGCTCCAAGAAATGAGCAATCCGTGCAATCAATATATTGACTATGTCGATATTTACTTTGATAATTTCTAATTTTTTTCAAGGCTCTCGGCACAATAAAAACAATGATCACGTTCTAAAAACGGTAACTTAAGCTGGAACGTAAATATAAGCGCAACCAATTACTGATTTTAGATGTCAGTACCCTTTGTAAGATTCGAACATAAAAACAAATTGCTAAACAAAACTTAAAGTAATGCATAATCTTTATATACTTACGTACCTTTATATTGCAGGAAGCACAGTAGTCTCTGCTTGACCAAAACCAATGCATAGGTCGTCTTTTTTGGCAACAGCAACTGCCTTCATTGAGTCATAGTCAGCTAAGTAAAAACGCTCCTCACCTGAATTTAGCTTAATCGGTATAGTAGAATTCCAATTTAGCTCAACCATGCTGCCATAAGAACTTGGAGTTGGACCGCTAATTGTTCCCGTACCCAAAATATCACCAGACTCCAAGTTGCAACCATTACTTGCATGATGCGTAACCTGTTGAGAGATATCCCAATACATATGCTTGTAATTAGTATTGGCAATTTCCTGGTAATCAGACATTTTTTCAGTTTTGATAGCTAAACTAATCTCAATATCAAAATTACTCGTCTTTCTTTGCAAATACGGCAAAGGCTCAGGAGTTTGCTGTGGACCGTCCACACTAAACGGCTGTAAAGCATCCATAGTTACTACCCAAGGAGAAATAGTCGTACCAAAATTTTTCCCTAAAAATGGCCCTAAAGGTACGTATTCATAACGCTGAATGTCACGTGCACTCCAATCAAGCAATATGACAGCCCCAAAAATATGGTCCAAAACTGACTTAATATCAATTGGTGAGCCTAGTTGATTGCCTGTACCAATAATAAAACCTAATTCAATTTCTGTATCAAACTGTTTAGTTTCAGTATAGATTGGATCAGCCGCGCCAATTTTTACCTGGCCCTTAGGGCGTCTAATTTTAGTACCACTAACCACAATAGCACTTGCCCTACCATCATAACCTATTGGAAGATGACGCCAGTTTGGTAGTAATGGATTAGCCGGATCACGAAACATTTTCCCCAAGTTAGTAGCGTGTTCAATTGATGAATAAAAGTCTGTATAACCGCGCGCACGCACTGGCATTTTCACGATCACTTCTTTTTGGGGAATCAAAATTTCAGCACGCAACTCTTGATTATCACGCAGACTAGAATTTTCCGAATCAAGCATATTTTGTATAAATTCTCTAGTCTTTTTCCAGCATTCCTTGCCAGTTGCCATAAATGCATTCAGTGAATTCTGGTTGAAAACTTTTTTACCGATCAAATTTTCAGGCAATAGTCCTTTCGACTCCATGGCTGTTAAGTCCAAAACCCAATCACCAATCGCAACACCAATTGCTACCCTATTGCGATATTCAAAAACCCCATAAGGTAAGTTGTACAAAGGAAAAGGATGATTTTTTGGCACTTCAATAAATGATTTTTTCATAAGTTTGCTATTTTAAAATGTTATTGGTAACCATAACTCAACTGCGCTTTAGGGTAAACTAGCTTGACATATTCCCAATAACTTACTAACTTCACCAAATCACCAGGGGTGCCATTTTGGCTGAGAGGCATATCGCCAACCCTATTAACTTGATCTGGTTTGCACCAGCGTAAGGAGAGTGTATGAAACGCGCGCGCATTGCCACTTATTTGGCAAATTTATTAGATCACTTTGATACATCCCTTTATGGGTTTTTAGTACCAATTTTGGCCCCATTATTTTTCCCACAAAATGATCCAGTCACAGCCCTTATCAAAGGGTATGGAATAGTAATTATAGGATTAATCACAAGACCTTTAGGAGCATGGTACTATTCCAAAAAGGCTCAAAATATTGGGCCTCATCATGCCTTAATTGCCACAATTCAAGGAATGACAATCACTACTTTTTGTTTTGTTTTTTTAAATACTCATAGTGAATGGGGTGCTTATGGAGCTATAGGTTTGTGTACCTTGCGTGGGTTTCAAAGTTTTTTTGGCGCCGGAGAAGTTAGTATTGCTGGTCTTTATGTCCTTGAAGGTACAAAATACGAACATCAACATCAAGTCACAAGCATGTATCTTAGCAGCCAAATGGCTGGTATTTTACTAGCAGGGGCCGCAGCTAGTCTGATTTTCTATAGCCCTACCCCGCACCTGTATTGGAAATGGCCATTTTATGGCTCACTAATCACCGGTGCCTCTGGATGGTTGTTAAGAAAACAATACCCCCCTGCATTTACACCTAAACAAAAACTTGAAAAATCTAAAACTAATTGGAACGGCGTTTTCAAAGTAGCGATAGTTTCTGGATTTTCTTATGTTTTATATTCAGCATCATTTTTATTTTTTAATAATTTTGCTGCCCTATTAACTAACACGCCCATGCCAAAGATCATGGCTTTAAACACATCCTTAATGGTATTTGACTTAATTTTATTGGTAATTGTTGGCAGGTTATTTCGTAATATAAATTGTAAACCATTGTTAAAGACAATAATCCTCATCTCTGTAGTCTTCATACCTTTAATGTTTGCTTATTTGCCATACCTAGATTTTATTGGAATTTGCATTATAAAGACTATTATAATCAGCTTGGGTGTGGCTTTTTGCATACCTATGCACCGCTGGTACTGGCAGGAATTCTCACCCCATAATCGTTACAAAACTACAGCAATTGGTTATGCTATTGGCTCAGAAACTTTAGGAAGAACTTTCCCCGCTGTAGGTCTTGCAATTTGGCAATATACAAATTCACCTATCATGCCAGGACTTTACATTACTTTGATTGGTATATTAGCCTTGCTTGCATTGAGTGTAGGTGGGCGTAACAAAGACATTGAGTAAAAATACTCAATACGTTGAGTAAATTTACTCAGTATACTGAGTAAAATATAATTTAGCTTTCAATAGCTGGGCAAAGATCACAAAAATCGCTATAAATAAGGTTAAATATTAAATTGGTCATTTATGGAAAAATCACTCTTAGCAAGCATCTACCGCACTCATACATGTGGTGAACTTCGCGAGTCTCATGTTGGAAAAAAGGTTCGCCTTTCAGGTTGGGTACACCGCAAACGTGACCATGGCAACCTGGTTTTTGTGGACTTGCGAGATCATTATGGACTTACCCAGTGTGTACTTCAAAATGGCTCTGACGCTTTCAAGACCGTAGAAGGATTAAAAAATGAAACTGTAGTAACTTTTGATGGTGAAGTTGTAAAAAGAAGTGGTGAAACTAGCAATGATAAAATGCCAACAGGTGCTGTTGAATTGGTAATCACCAAAGCAACAGTGCAATCAGTAGCAGAAGTGCTTCCTCTACAAGTTAATGCAGATGTAGAATTTCCAGAAGAAACACGACTAACCTACAGATTTTTAGACCTACGCCGCGAAAAGATACATCAAAACATTGTGCTGCGTTCCAAAATTATTAGTTCAATCCGCAACCGTATGATTGAACAAGGGTTTCTAGAATACCAAACCCCAATTTTAACTTCATCATCACCAGAAGGTGCCCGTGACTTTTTAGTTCCAAGCCGGTTGCACCCAGGGAAATTTTACGCTCTTCCCCAAGCACCACAACAATTTAAGCAGTTATTAATGGTGGCAGGGTTTGATCGCTACTTTCAAATTGCCCCATGCTTTCGTGATGAAGATGCCAGAGCCGACAGATCACCGGGTGAATTTTATCAGCTAGATGTCGAAATGTCATTTGTTACTCAAGATGATGTTTTCAATGCAATTGAACCAGTTCTAACCAGTGTGTTTAAAGAATTCGCCAATGGTAAAACCGTAAGTGATTATCCTTACCCTCGCATATCTTTTGATGATTCAATGTTAAAATATGGTAGCGACAAGCCAGACCTGCGCAACCCGTTATTAATTAACAATGTATCAGAAGTTTTTAAAGATTCAGACTTTAGTGTATTTGCCAAAGTTGTAGCAAACGGTGGATATGTCCGCGCTATTGGCGTACCAAACACTGAAGGCCAAGCTCGCAGCTTTTTTGATAAATTAAATTCTTGGGCTCAAGAAGTTGGTATGCCAGGACTTGGTTACATCAATTTCGCACAAGATGGCGCAAAAGGACCTATTGCCAAGTTTTTAAATGCCGATAAATTGCAACAACTACAAGAGGTTTGCAATGTTGGCATAGGTTCAAGCATATTTTTTGTTTGCGATTTAAAATCACTAAAAGCCGCTAAAAATGCTGGACTTGCCCGTACCAAAATTGCCCAAGAACTTGACTTAATCGCCAAGGATCAATTCAAATTTTGCTGGATTGTTGATTTCCCTATGTATGAGCAAGATGAAGACACAGGCAAAATTGACTTTTCTCACAACCCATTTTCCATGCCACAAGGCGGCCTTGAAACACTTAACACCGTGAATCCTTTAGATATCAAGGCATTCCAATATGATATCGTTTGCAATGGTATTGAGCTTTGCAGTGGAGCAATTCGTAACCACCTACCGGAAGTAATGTACCGCGCATTTGAAATTGCCGGTTACACTCAATCTGATGTGGAAGAACGTTTCGGTGGACTACTAAACGCATTTAAATACGGTGCACCACCCCATGGTGGTTGTGCGCCTGGGATTGACCGCATAGTAATGTTACTAGCAGATGAGCCAAACATCAGAGAAATCATTGCCTTTCCACTTAACCAGCAAGGGCTGGATTTGTTGATGCAGGCTCCATCGATTGTTGAACCAGAACGCTTAAAGGAATTACACATTCGTACACAGCTTCCAATTAAAAAGGTGGGGTAAAACCTCTACCCGCCACATTCAAGTTCGAAGTGCAACACGGTGTAAATTTTCATTAAAGGCCTCAAGAGGAGTTAACCATCCCAAAGATTTTCTGGGTGTTGTATTGTAATTTTCCATGACTTCATCAAATTCCTCTTGTTTCATATTTTTCACATCT
>CAMASM010000032.1 GCA_945860985.1 Candidatus Finniella inopinata | reverse complement strand
TAATCATAGGGCAATTAACTGCTTAGCCAGAGCTTTAGAGGTGGTTACGCGATCTTTTAATATGTTCTCGTATCACGCTCAGAGAATACAGAGAAAAATCCATGCGGTAAAGCAAAGGGTGACACTCCAATCCAATCCCTCCAGCTCGGAAAAATTATGTAAAATTTATAAAAATTTTAACGTTACAAATAGCATATGAATACGGTGTGAATAATTCTAAAAAGGAGGATTGAATGATAAAGCAGTTAGGAATGTTATTTTTGACAATCTGTTTTTATGAGCAAGTAAATGGTGCAGGGATAATTATTGAGGAAGCAGTAAATGCGCACAGAAGATTTTTAACAAGTGTTTTGAAAGTACCAATAATCTATGGTAACCAAGAGATCAATACTGGTATCTATAGGCACTATAAGGGTAATTTTTATGAATTATTAGGTGCTTGCAAACATACAGAAACAAAAGAGGAGCTTGTATATTATCGCGCACTGTATGGTGATTATCAGGTATGGGTGCGTCCGCTTACAATGTTTTTTGAGACAGTGGAGGTAGAAGGAGAAAAATTACCACGTTTTGCTTTTGTGGTTAAATTACACGCTTAATGCATGGCGATAAGATGTGTATTACAGTGTTTAGATCATTAACCACTGAAGACTTATCATAAATTAGCAGAACCACAAAAAGTGATTCTCCATCTACATGCACTGTTTTATTTTAAGACCCATCTGGAGTGCTTAAGAGAAAGTTTCTTTAGTTTAAAAGCCTTGTTTACAGATGCAGTTTTGTTTGATAATCATCTTTTTCAAATGCCACCACAAAAGGCACAAAAATCCTCATCACTATCAAGTCTGCAACAAACTTTATAATGTTCAACTCTCTTCAACGACTAAATCACCACCAGACGTTATAGTGATCCTTACATCACTGCTAGTGTGAGTGGTATATAGAGGTAATGGAGTAACCATTTGTAGCCATTTACCCTCCATTTCCATTACTCTTGAACCTGCAGCTAAGCAAAAATGCTCAGCTACTTTTTGACATTCCATAATAGCTAATCCTGTTGGATCTCCACACTGAATAAGATGCTGAGTTACACGCAAAGCATTCAATCTTAAAATGCTTGCCATAGCGAATAAGCTATTAAATCGAGGATGAATGTATTGGCCTTCCATTGCACCTGCACTGACAATGATATGGCTAGCATCACTCATTAACAACCATGCTGCATTATTTGTTCGGTCTCTATCTGCACCATGGTGAGCAGCAATTAATACATCTGTTTTTAAAAAAGATGCAGGAATACCAAATCTACTTACATTTTTTAGTAGCTTATCTGTGCAGTGATCCCCATCAATATCGCCAGGAAAGATAATCCGTTTTCCTTTATAAGTTAGTTTGACTATCGCACCATTATTGTTGGTACCATCATGAAAAACAGTGTCCTCTTGAGCTGAAACTCCTACGATAGGTGTTGCTTCGTCTAAAGCTCCAGGAATAATGTCTGGCCCGGCAACTCTTCCTAGAAATCTCGTTCCACCATAGTACAATGAATTTGCTGCCATAATTACTAAAGCTAATTGTCGAGCAGGGTCAGAAAATTCAGGAATCAATACATTCATAAAATAAGGACGCGGTGGAATACCTACCATGGTTTTTGTACAAGCTGCATCGCTCGTCATCACGTGTGACAAAGGCTTAATCTGTGCATTTACGGCAATTAAGGCATCCAAGCATGGTTTAGCACTTCCTGAACAATAGCCCAAAAAAGGTGATCCCAAGTATGCGGTAAATGCTTGAACAGATACTGAGTTTTGGTCTTTTAATGCACGGCTGTTAGAGTTTAATACACGTGTGAATAATTTTACATGGTCACCATCTGAATGCGAGAATAATGCACCTGCTAATCTCGTGTGCCCTCCCACTTTGCCAAAAATAGCGTTGTTGAATCTTCTTAATAAAGGGATTGTTTTATCATTTGTTCCACTATGGCCAGCATCAACAATGAAAGCTGTGCCTCTATGCTTGTCTCGGATAACCGCACGGCTAGCTTGCCTGACAGCAAAAATATCACTTTCAATGCCAAGATCGGCTGGAGTTATTGTGGGTATAATCCATATAAAAAAAGCAAATGCTATATAAGTCTTTGGAAGTAAATTTTTGTAAAACAATTCGACCTCCTTAAATCCCTAGCTTAAAAATACTTGTCCGGTAGCCAACTGTATGTATAACGTTATGTAAAAGGGTATCGATTTGCGCTTGATCTCTTTGGCCTAAGTGCTTAATACGAGCTAACAATATAGGCTCTTCCATTCTTCTGTAAGCAGCCTCATATAATACGGTTAAGCTTACTGGTGTATTATCATTTGGTAATCCTCAAATATCTGAAAAACCAGGTACGAGAGCCACTCTTCCTTGCAATAGTTTAAGGAATTTGATTGCCTCTAAAGCTGCTTCTCCATCTCCTACATCTTGTGCGCGTTTATAATGATGAAACGTTCTTTGAATAATTGTATTTTGATCCATCGCTACTTCAGCATTTGCTCCTGCAACGCTGAGATCCTTATAAAAACCAGCGACTTCCATGTGTAAAAACGGATCGTGAGGCACAAGAGCTAATGCAGCAAGATAGCGGTCATTTGCAGTTCTTCTATATAACGCAGAATATCTACAAAAAGATGCTTGCTGCACCAATAAATACGCCTCAACTGTAGGTAGTCCTCTATCAAATGGCTGCCCCATACGTTGCAACCTTACTCTAGCAAGAGCACTACCTAGTGTCATTGCTTCATTAAGCCATGTAACAGCATGAGGGCTAGATCCTGTTTCGCTATCGGCAAAAAAACCATTAAGTAAGATAAAAGGATCATGACTCTTCCCTACAAAGTCGATAAATGCAGACGTTTTAGCTTGACCCCTTAAGCAATTCATTACCTGAATGTTATTCCAAGCAAATGGTGTTCGTAGCAGACGTTCTACTAAAGGTGTGCTAGGTGATGGGTTAGACAAAATACCTGCTATTTCTGCTTCAGTTTCATTAATGTATTCAAAACATAAAATATCACTAGCGGTTGGGTTTCCTAATCTGCCTGACAATAAAATACAAATTCTGGTAACCGGCGGTAATTCACCAAAAGAAAGAGCTGTTGATTGTAAGAGGTGGATAAAAGGATAAATTTCCCCTGCAAAAAGAAAAGGCTTAGTTTGACTAATAGCACCAAACCTTGCATAGTATGCGTTTTTCCAAGTCCTATAAAAGCCCGGATCTTGTCCTGCTGGAAAAGCAACAGTTCTCTCTGATTTTAAGCGTTGATTAGTTTGAGATATATCTGAGTCTTTTAACCACTCTAGAAATGCATCAAATCTATTCGCAGAACAGCAAGTATAAACTGTATCTGTAAACTCTTGAGGAGAACGTATGGCGCTATGCGTATGAGAGAATGATATCATGCACAAGAATGTTAAAAAATAGCATGACTTCTTGTGCATTGCAGTGTCTTCCTATTTTATTTCACGAGCATATGCTCCAATAAAGCTGCGTACCTTTTCCTTGCAACCAGGTTCTGATAGTTCTTCTGAAATCATTAAGTAATAATCGTCTTTGTGTGCATATACCGCATTAATCATTTCTCTAAGTCTAGGAAAAATTGCATAGATTTGAGTCAATGTATTTGGGATCCGCCTAGAATCTATTTGCTCTTCTGAAGAAATATCTGGTATACCACCACCAGAAGGTGCTATTTTAATTTCGACGCGAACAGGACGTGCCTTAATTGCAAACCAAGTAAGAGTATCTCCATCGCTAAATATCTTCCAATTTTGAAGCTCCGTATGCACCACACAAAAACGCTAAACATGCTACCAAGATACTCAACACTCTCATAGTAACCCTCACTTAAACACACCACTCTTAAGTGCATCTATATTCTCATTGATTCTTAAAGTCAATTGTGTAATATCAGTGTTTTATTCCTCTTTTGGTAACCCCATAAGCGCCAGTTTCCCCCATCTTTTCTCAATTAAAAATATGCAACAGGTTGTGTTCTACCGTAAGTTGCATACCTTCGGTAATTACTTTCAAGTTCAGACTGAACATCTATACAATATGTTGCATAAGGTGCTGCAACCATGCGGTTTACGCCTATGGGCCTTCCTGTGGCGGCGCAATAACCGTAACTACCATCTGTCAGTCTTTGCAGGGCAGCCTCTATTTCATGGCGGTTGTGAACTTCATGTTCATGGTGCACAAAATAATTAAAGCGCAATTCTTCAATTGAGCTTTGATCAACGAAATCTGATTCCTTCAGGCTATCTTCTTTCATTGTTCTGCAAAATTCTGGTTCTTTTTTTAATAAGCTTTGTAGTTCACTATTTAGTTTGTTTTTAAAATAGTTCTGCATATCTGCTGACATATAGTCTTGGTCTTTCAGTGGGTCGTAATTATAGACCATACGAGCTGAATCTCTCATAACGCACCTGGTTGAGTTTGCTTATGTGATGATTTTTAAAACTAAAATTGTTTCTCTTCTACGTAAAAATTTAAAAACTTTTTACTGGTTATGAGTTTTTTGTAAAGCAATACTTTGCCAACCTGGGGTTCTAAGCAGGGCGAAATCCTGCAAATTGACGCCGCCATTTTTTAAGAACCCAAAGAAATTTAACGACGCTGTGTACAGTGCGCCCCTTGCAAAGGTTAGCGGCATAAAAGCTTTGCTGGGGCGCACTGACCTTGAAATGGAAATTAGCAACCAGTGCGGCTTACTCATTGCCAGTGCTATTATTTATTACAACGCTTCAATTCATTCCCACCTGCTCAACAAGAATCCAAAGAACAAAAAGTTATTGAAGTTTCTTAAAAAAGTATCGCCAGCCGCTTGGCAACATATCCATTTTACTGGTTATTTTAGTTTTTATAACAACAGAAGAAAGATAGATATTGATGAAATGTTAAAGGACATTTTGTTTAATTAAACAATTAACTGCTCATAATTAGTGAGTACTTCGTCGGAAATTTGGAGGGTTTGCGGCTGGAATGCCGATTACGAAGCTTATACTAGCTTTAGCTAAAGGGCATTTCTTGCTGCGCTTTTTGGGAAGCTCTGAATTGCTGTGCAGTTTCTGAATTCCTTGATAGCCGCTATCTGTTAAGGCTTTGATAGAAACATGAATCCTTACCTTAGACTCTTTAAATAAACGAAAATCATGCTGTTTGCCGTTTGCAAAAGATGTACAGATTACTCTTTGACTTTCCTTATTAACCACCACCTGGCTCTTTAACGTGTGTCTCTTTTTCTTGCCTGAGTAAAAATATTTTTGTTTTTTTTAGGACGTTCAATCGGGCTTTCAGCAACATCTATGCATATCACTTCATATTCGTTATCGCTTTTTAATAGAGCCTTACGACCAGACAACGCAAAATCAGGACGCTTAATTAAAGTATCCTCTATCCACTTAATTGCTTTATAAGCTGAGCTTTCGCTTATTCCATAACTTTGTCCTATATGAAAGTAAGTACGATATTCCCTTAAGTACTCTAAAGCCATCAATAGTTGATTCTCTATGCTTAGTTTGTTTTTGCGACCTCCTCGAGATTTCTTACGCTGATCTGCGCTTGTGAGAATCTCTACCATCTTATAAAACGTTGAACGCTTTACTCCTGTTAATCGACGAAATTTTTCGTCCGATAATTCTTTGATCTGATCATACTTCATACATACCCCATCAGATCTTTTTAACACAATTTTTAACTAAATTGATAGTTTCGAAAGAGATCTAATGTAGGCTAATCCTGGAATGTAATAGGAGCCACGCTTTCACTTCTTTGCAGGTATGATACCCTGCCTGATCCAAAATAACGTGAACAGTACCGAGTGGCATCACAGTTAGCAAATAGCTCAGAAAAGCGATGATATTTGCTCCATTAATTGTGTCATAAGCACGGGCGATCAGGGTCATTTTTTCTAAATCAAGAGCCCCTAGAATATTGAGTCGTTTATGGCTGCCGTTAGTAGTGATTTCCTTACGTTCCCCACGTTTGATCCATCCTTTGGTAAAGCGAACAGCGTGGGTTGGGTGAACACCATCCATGAAAACAATATGCTCATCCACAGGTCAAGGACTTCTTCAGATTCTCATAATCAGCAATAAACTTTTCCTGTGCTGCCGCATTTGCTTTGGCAGGCACCCCACAAGGTTGGTGAAACGTAAAGTTTTGGGCTTGCAGCCAGCTGATCATCCCACTAACGCTATAACGAATACCGTAGGTTTGTTGCACATAACCGCAAATGTCCGACGCTTTAACATAAATGTGTGCTTGCAAATGGGTAATCACAGATTTAGCTTGTTCTGCGTTTAAGAACGAATCTGAACCGCCATTCTCCGGTTTAAGTTTCTCAGACTCTAGGTAGTCATTCAACTGCTGGCGTACACCTTCTTCACTTAGAAAAAGGGCCTCAGCAATCGATGCGTAGCTCCATCCGTCGTCGCGCAGTAAGACAACCTTTATGCGATCTTTGATACGACCATCTCGCTTACAGCGATGACGCTTGAGGAGATCCGCTCTGGCAACAGGAGTAAGAAACTTTTCCATGGATTAAACGTAGCGCTCTAAGTATTCGTTTGAGCAATAGATTTTTGCCTGCCTATCCGGTTGTAACTTAATGTCTTGTTTTCTCTCTTCTTTTTTGGTACGCGCGACACCGTAAATTTCTTGGTAAGTTACGCCAGTGTGGTGAGTCCCAAGTCCCAACAATGTTCGAAATGACACGTTGCGGAAGAAACGGCGATTAAATCTGAACACGCTCTCTGGTATTTATTGATGAATCTGGTTTTGCTCATGATATGCCACGTCTACATGGGTACGCTGTAAAAGGCAACCGCTGCTTTGGCACTCATAACTGGGGTGCAAAAGGACGTACCAATGTGATTGGTGCTCTACTTTTTGGTGCATTACTGACAGTCAGTCTATTTCAAACCAACGTAAATACCGGGATATTTAGCAGCTGGGTGATAGAAGACCTAATTCCAAAGTTGCCCGCTAACAGTGTCGTTATCATGGATAATGCCAGCTTTCATAAGGGGATGCTTATGAAAAAAGCCATAGAAGATGCTGGTCATACGTTGCTTTATTTGCCGCCATATTCGCCTGATCCCCACAAAGATATTTTAGCTTCTGCTTGTGGATTTCAATGGATTGTTGATTCTATTTTGAACACAACTTGGTATAAGTACTAGCGGACTAATTTTGAGAAGGATAAGAGAAAAACCAAAAAAGATTCCCAGCATGCTTTAAAACTCAGAACTTTACTTAAATTAGCCATTTGCAAATTGTGCAATTACCTATGGCCTGTTTTACATGTTCGTCCCTCAGGGCTGTGCATGGTGCTTGACAGGTTCTTTTCAGTTTCGAGCTGTTCAAAATGCCAAAGTCCGAATATATACCCCATAAATACAGGAATAGTGATGATTAAGGTTCCCCAGCTTCCAAACGATTCTACTAAATATACAAGACCAAAGGACGTAATAACGTAGATGACTGCCCGTGATAGCGCGTAGGTGAAGCTAATATACGTAAAGCGCTTTAACACCGGGAAATATTTGTAAAAAACCGACGTTGCTGGTGAAGCGTCGGCGGCAAAAAAGATGATACAACATTGCAGTAACAACACATGTAATTCATGGTGGAGGTTATTTAACCAGTAAGGATAACTGATGACAATAGCGGAAGAGATAAAGAGTTTAATTTTAAGGATTTTTAAGGGATATATTTTGTAACTTAAAAAAATAAACAATAAGTAAGTACTGATTTGCACTATGGAAACGATAAAATTTTGATGGATAATTTGTTCAGGGCTATAATTAAAAGAGTATTTTAGTACAGTACCACAATGCATGTAGGAAAGATAAAAACATAAAGGCCACATGCAATCCATTAAAAACAATGCCCATAAGGTTTTATAATCTACTTTTTTTTCTTTCCTAAAAGCATAAGATTGTTGTGGGGTGTGGAGATTTGTGCTCTTGCGTTTTGCTTCAGTAAAGTCAGGTGTTTCTCTTAAAAACACTCGGGCCGCTGCGCCTACAATCGCAATAATGGCTCCAACTCCAAAAATAATACGCCAGTTAAGTCCAAAATGGGATACAAGGGATGCCACTGCTAAAGAAGCGGCTGAAGCAAAAGCAAGTAAAGCAACGGCTGGGTAGCGAGCAGGAGGTTTAATTAGTTCACTCAAATACAGCTGTGCTCCAGTTAGTTCTCCCATCGATGACATTCCTTGCACTATACGGCAAATGGTCACAATCCACGAAGCCGTAATGCCAATTTGCGCATAGGTGGGTAAATTGGCCATAAAAACACAAGATAATGCCATAAACATGATGGTGAGAATCACCGTGACTCTGCGTCCGACATAGTCTCCGATAAAACCAAAAATTAGGGCACCAATTGGCCTAAAGATATATGTTGTGCAAAAAGCAAAAGCTGCGAGAAGACTCGCCGTATGAGGATCTGTTTTTGGAAAAAATAACTCGTTTAATAAAACAGCCATATGGACATAAAGCATAAGATCAAAATACTCAAGAAAAGTGCCTATGGAAAGTAAACTAACCGCACGTTTTTGTTCTTTATCTAATGACGTAAAAATTCCCATTAGCGTAAACTTTTCTTTATATGATCTATTCTAAAATTATGGTTAGACTCATTGGATTTAAGTTTAGAATGGTAGTGATTTTTATCTAACTTTTCAAAATACCTCAAGCCAATAAAGTACCCTATGCATATAGGTACCATAATAATTAGAATACCCCAATTACTAAAGTATTCTGTCAAATAGACTAGTCCAAAAGAGGTGATAACATACGTTAATGCCCGTGACATCGCATACGTAAAACTAATGTAGGTAAAACGCTTAAAGACAGGAAAATGTTTATAGAAAATCGAGGTTGCAGGAGCTGCATCTGCAGCAAAGAAGATGATAGCCGATTGTAGCAACAATAAATGAAAGGGGTGGGTCATATGATCAAGCCAGTAGGGGCAGGTGATGATAATGGCACAGGAGGCAAAGAGTTTGACTTTTAAAATGAGTAAGGGGTAAACGTGATAGCTTAAAAAGACAAACAATAGAAGACTGAAAATTTGCCACAAAGAAACAATAAAATTGTGGTGAATAACTTCTGCTGGCGTAAGATTAAAGGAATGCTTTAATATATTGCCACAATAAACATATGCAAAATAAAAGCATAGAGGCCACATACAATCCATCAAAAACAAGGCTAAGGATGTCTTTTGATTGACCTTTTCTAGCTTAATAGTATTAATTTTTACTTTTTTCTGTTTGACATGATCTTTAGCAAAGTTATCCTGGAGGCACCGTTTAGCGTCAGTAAAATCAGGTGTTTCACGCAGTTTTGTTCTAGCTACTGCCCCAACTACTGCAATTGTTGCACCTACCCAAAAGGCAAGACGCCAATCTAACCCAAAAGATGTTACAAAAGATGCGAGGCCGAGTGCCATAGATGTTCCCAGAGAAACAGCAAAAGCAAGCGGCGCAACAGCTACATATCGCGCTGGAGGTTGTATTGTTTCGCTCAAGTACAGTTGGGCGCCTGATATTTCCCCCATCGATGACATTCCCTGCATGATACGACAAATGGTCACTATCCACGAAGCAGAAATTCCAATTTGTGCATAAGTTGGCAAATTAGCCATAACTAAGCATGAAATAGACATCATGGTCGTAGTGATTACTACCGTCACTTTTCTGCCTATATGATCCCCAATGTAGCCAAAGGCAAGAGCACCAAGAGGCCTTAAAATATACGTGGAGCAAAAAGCAAAAGCGGTAAGGAGAGCTGCTGTGTGCGCATCCGTTTTAGGAAAAAATAGTTCATTTAACAAAACTGCCATATGAATATAGAGCATCAAGTCAAAGTACTCTAAGAATGTTCCTATAGAAAGTAAAGCAACAGCTTCTCCCTGTTCTTTATTTAATCCAGACATATCTTACTTCACCCTTAACCCACATATAGAAATACGTGGAAATTTATCCACAAATAAGAATTTCATCATACTGTTTCCCAAAAATAATATAAGAAACTGTCTTCTTGATAGCGGCTTGAAAAATTAATTTCAAGGAGATATTTTCTTGCTTTTTAACTTTAATGAAAAATTGCACCTTCACCGGTACAGACCCATTTCTCATTCAGTGAAATTTTTTTCGTCATACTCCTGGATAAAGTTTTGCGCATCAGCTTCGAGAATTTCAAGCATAATGGTATATCCTTGTATAGCTATAACCATAACGGACAAGCTGCTTCCTTTTAGACAATTAAAAAATAATCCACAATCTCTCATTGTTCTGCCTCGATCTCTTTTAAATGATTCCAGCATTTATCACTACCAAAGGCATGCAGTGCTTATGTAACCAATACGCCCTTTTTAAATTTGTAGG
The DNA here is from genome assembly GCA_945860985.1 of Candidatus Finniella inopinata. Classification (GTDB taxonomy): domain Bacteria; phylum Pseudomonadota; class Alphaproteobacteria; order Paracaedibacterales; family CAITNM01; genus CAITNM01. The sequence goes on along the minus strand of CAMASM010000032.1, from coordinate 8,004 downwards.
CATATTGTCATGTAGGTTAGTCTAAACAAAAAACCACAAAAGTAGTAAATAAGCATCGCAAGATGCTAATTTAATTACACCAACTCCGACTTCACACTTATGTTCACCATAAGCCATAGCTCATGCTAATGATTTATCAGCTTAACTTCAACCCATAACTTGAGTTTTTAGACGAATTGCATCTCAACCATGCCCCATAACTTTTTTATCAATTGCTACTATTGTTTGCGCTTTTATGTGGCATTTTTCATCAATTTATCAGCCTCTTCGGCAACAATTCTAACGATTTCCTTAGGGAATTTTTCAGAATTGAGAATATAAGCTTTACCAAAATAGATACACTTTATCTCAGCTTGGGTCAATTTTTGTGAAGGCATTAAATAATGACTCGCAAAAAATGCGGATATTCCTATTAGCACAGAAGCTAGAGCTAATAGGAATATTGATTTAAATGATAAATTAGACCAAGTATGGATCGTCTTTTTTAAATCATCATTCGCTCGGTTTACAGCAGAAAACTTATGATCCCAAAATGGCGTTGCATAACCAGAAAACATCGTAAATAGTTGATTACCAAATGGTGTTGCTAAAGCATTAATTTCTTTCCTTAATGTTTCAGCCATACTCACATTAAGGGATTCCTTGATTCCTCTTAAAGATTCGGTTTCAAGATGTACACGTTTGGCTGCAATAGCAATTTCTTCAACATAATTTGGCAATTTAGCAGATGTTATATCTAGTAATTCCCCAAATCTATCAAGTCGAGCATTAAGCAGGTTTATTTTTTCTGCGTCCATTTCTATGGTTGTGACTTCGTCCATAAGGTCTATCCTTTATAAAATTAAAGTTTTACTTACTTTTTTACAACGCCAGATTAATTGGGGGCATTTTTGACGTATCAGCCTCAACTTCTGCCAATGCTTTCGGTGATAAGGAACTTTTATGATTAGCCTCATTGTCGATTACCATGTCAGTTATCGTGCTTTCTTGATCTATGAAATCTTCTACTGGCATTGGGATTAAAGCAATTGCAGGTAATTCGCTTGCAGAGGTTGCTGCTGATTCAGTATCTGGTGACTCAGCTTGGAGTTTAAGGTTACTTGATTTTATGGGTTTTTGCACAAATCCAATTGTTCTACTTTCAACATTTGTGTAATCAAACTTAACTTTTGTCACAGGCAGATTTTGCGGAAACTTTAAATATGCTTCCAGGTCACCCAGCATCATAATTTGGCTGGCCGTCACTACTGGTTTGATGTGTTTTTGATTACTTAAACTCACCCCATCACGCATTTGATGCGCCCCAAACGAAATACTCTCATTCGCTTCTTGCTTTTCTTGTTCACCCAAATAACGTGCCATACGCGTCGCAACATCGGTATCAACGCTACGAAATAACAGTTTAGTGCCTGTCAGGTTTGATAACGTCTTAGTGGTGGATGCCCCATACACTCCTTCCAATTGGCTGAGATCCTGAAACCCTAGCACAAAACAACCACCATATTTACGGATTTCAGCAAGGCCTAATAATAATGCTGGTAGTTTATTGAGCGAGGCTAATTCATCAATAATAATCCAAGTTCTTGAGGGATTTTGCGTTGAGCGACGCATCATGCCTTTAATAATCAGGGAAAGCTGACTTGAAAAGAGCGGCTTTAAAAATTCGCGTTGATCTGGTAAACAACTCAAAAATATCCAGGATTTATCATCACTTGGCATTAAACTAAGTAATGCAATACCATCATCCGCATCTTCTAAAACTGATAAGATTTTTAAGCTGCTCGCTAAAGATGCCCTAACACTCAAAGCAGTTTTATCAATTAAAGGATCAACTATTGCCGCAACCGATGTACCTTGTAACCTTTGGCTTAGTTCTTTTAAAGGCATCATTAAGGTCATTTCAACTAATGCTTGATAAGTTTTTTGATCACTATTTACCAAATAACGTACCGATTCCACAAAAACTTGGCGCGCACTTTTAATCCAAAACGAATCTCCCCCTTGTTGATGATTATCCGGAATAATCGATTCAGCAATTTCATCGAGGACATAATCACAAACTGCACCATCACGTGTTGCCTCATCCCACAAATTCCAGTTTTTTCCCCTAACATCAAGAGGGTTCAGCAAAATGTCCCTGCCATCATCATAAAATCTTGCAAAGATGCCACCGGTAGTATCCACAATTACCGCCTGGTCGCCATTAGCACGGATTTGGCTTAAGAGTTGGTGAATCGTGTTTGATTTACCAGATCCTGTGGTGCCAGTGATCATCATGTGCTGAAACTCCGCATTTTTTGGCATGGGCACATTGGCAATTTTATAGGGTGACGCGCCTAGCTTTAAGATGAATTTAGTTAAAGTTTTGGGATCTACTAGCTCAAAACCACTGAGCACTTTGGTTTCCTTTTTATTTTTACCCATAAAAATCCAAAACCAGGAAATTAAGCCAGAACCAATTATCCCAATTAACAAGGCTTGAATTAGTTTTTTAATCCCAGAAAACATAAAATATTGCATTTGCTCATGCAGATATTTCGAGCTCATGATCATGGTATCAGTAAAATACTGCGAGCTGCCGTCCACCATATAAATCAAGCTGGATGGAGAAAGATTAGCAATTACCGGTGGACAATTGGTCATAAACCAAGCTTTGATATAAACTCCGAATAACCAAAAGTCCTGCCAGGGATGTTCGAGATAAACTAACAAACCAAACACCAATAAGGCAAACCACAGGCTAACCTTGAAGGTGGCACCCATTACCTGCTTGAGCATGCGTAGTTTGTGCAGCTGCGTCTGTCCGCCATGGGTGAAGTGTTCATTGAAGGTGGTCATTTGGGCTCCTTATTGCTTAAATTGTTGTTTAGCTGCGTAAGCACAATTGGTGAGATTAGCTGAATTCTAGGTTGGCATCCCAATGCTTGGGTTCCAATTGTGTTGTTATTTTGGCTGCTATACTGAGAAAACCAAGGCATTATCCATTATTTTTAAGCTTTAGTAATAAAATCTGTGGTATTTCTAAAAGTGTTAAAAGTGGTCTGTTAAACATCATGCAAATTACTACTGTTCATAAACTGCAACATGCTTGGGATAGCTTTATAAAGGCTTTGCAACTTGTTTGGCGTCATGCATTGACGCTGATTGTAGTTGGGATGATGTTTCATGTTGTTCGTTTTTCTACTGCTAATTGGAGAAACATAATTATTACATTGTTTGTAACTCATTTGCTTGATTGGGCTAGAATGAAAATCAAACTTAAATTTATTAATGGCAGCAGTAATTATCATCAAAGCTCTTCCATAACTTCGTTTACTCAAGATAATTATTGGAATTCCAGTATTGTTGGTACATCTGCTTATCTTAGCAATCTTGGGCGTAGTTAACAGTCTCATTTTTGTTGGTTTTCCCCATTCCAAATTTTTTCACCAAGTGCAGCAGCATCTTTGCCTATATTACCCACTTCCTTAGCTCCCTTAGCTGCAGCACGGTAGTTGACCCCTTTATTTTGGTTCTTTTTTACCTTACCCGTAATTGTATCACCACGGCTTTGAACTTGATTCGCTTTAGCGTCAATTTCTGTGCGATTTGCGGTCATTGTACCATCAACCTGATTTCTGATAGTTTGGCCACTCATGGCTGTTTCCATGTTACCTGCTTCTTGGGCTGTGGCATTGATGGAATCTCTAGTCACCACATGTACCTGATGCTCCTGTTCTTGGTCATAACTGCTTTTTAGATGATTTGCTGGTGATGTTGAGTTAGCACCAGATGTTGTGTTATTTTTCACCAGCTGCTGTGCAGCATAACCTACTGACTCTTGACCTACTAATTCTTGGGAATTCGCAGCAATATGATTGGAAGTCATTGGAGTACCAATTGTTCTGCTATTTGCATTACCAGAAACATCATTAGCAACTTGACCACTCATCCTCCGTGGCTCCATGTTGCCAGCTTCTTGAGTTACAGCCTTTAAGGAATCCTTAGTCACCGCATGCACTTGATGACTTTGTTCTTGTTCATAACTGCTTTTTAGATTATTTGCTGATGCTACCGTATTAGTTGGCGTCATGCCTTGTTCAGCCATATATCTTTGGGCATAAGCCATAGTTTGGTTGGGGTTTGCTGCCATAATGTGCATTGCACCATGGACACCAATTCTACCATTGGTATTATCTGCCGGTTGATTCGCCAACCATTCCCCAAACTGTTGATTTGCATTGTAGTTAATCGTTGCACTATTAGCTTTAGTAAAGCTTGCTTGATTGCTGTAGTCCTCTGCCTGTCTAAAGTTTTTTGCTGCTTCTGTCCGTTGGCTCATTGATTGCTCATAAGCACCAGAAACTCCCGTTGCTAAACGTTTGGTGTTTTCATCCGTTGTCGTATGAGATATATCTTTAGAAGCCTGAGTTGCTTGCCTCATTGCCTCTTGGAAATTTTGGTCTTGCACATACTTTTCAGCTTTTTGATACAATTCTTGATCAGAAGCGCTGAGGTTGGTTTTATAAGCTGTCGATGCGTAATTTTTACCAAGCCCAATCCCTACACTCGCTTCAGCCAAAAAGTCAGCAGCCTTTTGGTCTTGCGTGTTATTTTGATGCGCAAAATCATTAATCAGTTGTGAACCCTTCTGCAACGCTTGGCTTTGTTCCGTACTAACACCCTGTCTAACGCTATCACTGCTATTGTTCGATTGAGAAAGCGTTTTACTTAAATCCACCATATCCCGGTAGGAACTACTTAAACTTTGGCTGGAACTTTCACTGTGGTTTAGGGCATTTTGCTGGCTTTGACTTGCCATTTGGCTCAGCTGCTTACTTTGTGATTCCGCAACATTGAGACTTACTGGTAAGTTTGAGCTGCCCACATTGAGTACTTGTGAACCATCCGCCATCGTCGTGATTTCTGACCTACCGTCTTGCATGTGGCTTGAAGCAGATTTATAACTTGCTGCCATCGAATGACTCAGCATATTACTGTTCGAGATTTGACTGTTACCCTCTGAGAGGTTGCCATAACTTAAGTTTCCAGAAGTCACTTCATTCGCGGCCATTCCTGCAGCACTTTGGGCAACATTGCCTAAATGTGACGCCATATGCACAAACGATCCAACTCCCTTTACCAGAGCAATGCTTAAAAATGGAATACTCATCGCTAAATATCCTGCCATCGCCGCAATATCCGCATTAACATTAGCTATTCCAACGCTTGAGGCAATCGTTACTCCTTGGGGATTTGATATTGCTAAGGCAGCCATAGTTTTTGAAGTCGCAGAAATTGTCATGATGTAGTTTAAAATCGCATACAGTGGTGCCCAGAGTTGCAACCAAAGTAGGCTTTGCGCCCAGGTTAATAAAAAGTGATAACCAAAGGGGAGTAAGGCAAGTGGGATTACAAATACGAAGAAAGTGTAGATGATTGCTTCAAGTACTGCCTTCATCACCGGCAAGGTTTCTCCGGCCATTGCTCCTAAGGTTTCATAAGTTGAGCGCTGTTGTAAGTAAGCTCGTCTTGCGGCAAAATTTGGGGCATTACCTAAGGCCGTTGAATTGCTTTCCACCCCATCAACAATGCTGTAAATCATCATCTGTTGTTTGATAATCTCTGAAGCATCCTTGGCCAGATTGCCGAGTTGCCCATAAGCAAGGGGCAAATACTTTAAAAGTTCTGCTCTTGGATTAATCACTCCAGATTTATCAAAGACCTTTTTGCCAAACAAATTGGCCACATGGGTGATTTCTTGCCCCCAGAGGTGATTGAATCTGTTCACTCCTTCACTACAAGAAATAATGTTGGGTCGATTTCTGGGTTAGTCTGGTAATTTGAGATCTCTCCAGACAAACGAACGGGCTTGTGATGGATGTGCTGATACGAGTCCCCAGATATCATCTGTATTTCTAAGTTCATCAATATTATATTTACGCCCCAGCATCGCATCATAAAGTACACACTGCCCGACAAAGCTTTTCATATTCTCGGCAAGATCGGTATTGGTAATATGGAAAGTCTTAGCTTTTTGGATGATATCGCTGGCAAACAAAAACCCTGACTTTTGATAACGCAAATCATCCGGTAACGAAAAAAATGATTCAATCTTTCCGGTGATGTGATAACCAATCGTACTGACATGCCCCGCTAACGCTGCCAGACCATACGGGACATTATCCACCTTTTGATGGTAATGGTGCACCGGATCAAGAATCCACACTGTTGCCGTCGGCACAAACAATAAATTCATAAATACCGTCATTGGCATAATCCAATGGGTAAATACCTTAATTTGATCGCCATACAAAGCATAAAGTGCCGCCCAAAATGCCCCAAGAATTAGTCCCAGGCGCTTTAATGGTTCAAACAAACTACCATCATGACCATTGAGACTCATGGCAATCGCATTAAATACCCCATTAAGAATTTCTCCACCACCAAAGGTATAAACGGTATATTCCATGGATTACACTCCTTTTTAGCATCACTTAAATGGAAGTCATTACGTAATATCATATAAGATTAAGTACTACGCCAAATACTTGCCATGGGCACAGCCCATAGGTTTTTTCCAAATGGTAAAACATGACTTCCGCTATAAAGTACTATTCCTACAAATGGATGCTTGATAGTTTTTTGCAACCACAATAAGTGTTTGAAATCACCTTGCCCAACACTACTACCGGCCTTAACTTCAATGCCTAGAACTGATCCATCATCTTTTTCAATAATAAAATCTACTTCCCTTCCTTCACGGTCTCGATAATGATAAAGAGCAAATTCTCCTAAAGACGCATCTACCAAAGCTGCTAACTCATTAAATATAAAAGTTTCAAAAATTTTTCCGGCACGATCACTATCAAGTAAAACTTGATCGTATTGCCACCGCAATAATGAGCATATTAACCCTGAATCCGTTAAAAAAAGCTTTGGTTGGCGTCCTACTCTTTGATAATCAACCTTAATCCAAGGGCTTACTCTTTCGACTACAAATAAAATTTCCAGGGCATTAAAATAAGCCTCTAAAGTCATGCGACTAATTGCTAAATTACTGCCAAGCGCTGACATATCTAAAAGTTTACCCGTCCAAGCGCAGAGTATTTTCACTAAGTCGCCCATTGCTTGAAACTTATGAATTTTGGCGATGTCTTGTAAATCTCGTGAGAGTAAAGCGTCCATATAATCATTGTGCCAAGATCGACGATTCCTTTGGGTCATCGTTAGTACTTCTGGATAACCACCACGAAAACAGTACTCAAGTATTGCTGCCTTGTTTTCACAAATTACAGGAGCCTTAAAGTTTTGAGCAAAAGCCATCTTTAAAAAATCTGATTTTTCACTCGCGATCTCAGTTTGCGTAAGGGTACGTAAACGTATTTTTTGAATTCGTCCTGCCAGTGATTCATGTACACTTGGCATCGCACTCAAATTGGCTGATCCGGTAATGAGAAATTGGCCATAGGTATTTTTCTCATCTACCACCTTCTTAATAGCTATGAGTAAAGATGGAGCACGTTGAATTTCATCAATAATCATCGTTTGATAATCAGATACCACAAAACCTTCAGGATCGTATAAGGCGGATTTACGAAACGTTTCTTCATCTAAGGTGCGGTAGGTACTAGATAGTATTTTTAACTCCTTGCTAAGGGTAGTTTTACCGCATTGGCGTGCTCCGGTTAACAAAACAACCCTACGGGTTTTTAAAGCCTCAATTAAAGGTTGATGCTGTAATCTTTCAATCAATTTGGTCATCGCAATCTCCATCCGCAATTATACTTGCTTAGTATACGCTATTTTACTAATTTAATCCCGCTATTTTTATAATTTTTTCTTCATTTCTAGCTCTTAAAACCAGTTATAATCGTTGGCAACACTACCCATCATCACGTGTAATTGCTTTTCGATGATTTGAGTGGATTGAATCATTGATAAAGTACTGTCCATTTGTTGATAGGCTGATTTTCTGCGTTCTGTAATGCGTTCTCTAGCATGTCTTAGTTGATTTAAGAATCT
>CAMASM010000031.1 GCA_945860985.1 Candidatus Finniella inopinata | reverse complement strand
TGATTGAGGACTTCGATTGCCAAAGCTTCGCTATTTTCACTCTTTCCTCATAAGATAAGTGGTGATATTTTTCCAAATGCAACTCCATTTTTTTGTTTGTATTTCAACTAACATCTTATGGTGTTGCACTTCATTTTAGAACAGGCGTGTTGTTATTCTCTGCATAGCACTACTAAAGTCAAGAGCTATTATGCTACGTTCTAAATATCTATATAGTGTTTGGCCTACAGCAAGAGGGTCAGTATCTACACCCAATTCTTTAAGTACATCCACTGTAGCCCGCTGTTGTTCAGGATCTAGCTTGCTGTCATAAGCGACATTAAATGTTACGCCAGCCGCCCCGCACATTTTTTCAAATATATACCCTTTAGCTGTAACTGAAGAAGATAATGATGTGGCCATTGAAGAAGAAGAAGAAGAAGAAGAAGAAGAAGAAGAAGAAGAAGAAGAAGAAGAAGAAGATGATGCTGATGGTGATGAGGTCTCTTCTAGCGCTGATCTTAAAGATGGAGCGGCAGCGGCAGCGGCTGCAGAAGAAGCTGCTGGTGAGGGAACATGTTCCGCATAATATTCTGCGCTTGCACTGGCAGCTAATCCACTCAGTAAACATGTTGTTAAAATTAATATTTTTTTCATTTGTATTACCTATATTTAGATTGTTTAGTATTTGGCATTATTACCACAATACTAAATATGGTAATACTTATTTCAGTTACAAGAGATTATACAAAAAAATTTGAGAATATTTTTCAGTAGTATAAAGTATAGGGTTTAAATACTTAGCACATTACCTAATCGAACAGGTATTAATTGCGCTAAGCGAAATTGGAGCTACGAAGATGATTCACCGCCCCAGCACTAATTTGTTGGTACTAGGGCGATGGAACAATTATTTAGTTAGGTGTCTTATTGGCATTACGACATGGCGGTTCTTTTTCACTTAAAGACTGACCAGACAATTCCTGCGGAAAGTTAATCTCCTATGAGGGCCAATCTCTTCTGAATTTTTCAGGATAAATTCACCAAGTGTAGAAGGAAATGAATTACTAGAACGAGAACAAGAACTTAATTCGTCTAGAATATCAATTGTAAATTGCTCTAGACATTTCATTTTAGCAATAAAATTTTTAATAATACTAACACGGGCGCTGATGCTTTTCTCTTCGGCATTACAAAATATAGAACCAAACTCTACGTGCTTCAGGAGTTTATTATGATTAGATATACTTTCAAATAATTCATTGAGGCCTGAATTGTAACAAGGAAATCTCAAACGATCTAAATATGGTAACCTAGACAGGAGTTCGCTAAAATTAATCACACTTTTTTCAGTGCTGTCTTTTCTATACAGCCCTGTTTTTTTCACCAGAAAATCACTCAAATCAAGTGTGTATGGAAGAGTAGAACCATCATACTCACCTATTATTTTTAAAACATCACCACATGTTTTAACTGTTTCATTTTTTAGAAAATCATCACATTCCTTTAAACGTAGATGATCATAATAGATTACACGAATAGTTCCGCCTTTAAAAACTACATTTCCAAACTGATAATCTTCATTTGGTACTGAATAAGAAGAAGAAGATGATGATGATGATGACGATGGTGATTGGTAGTCCTCTGGAGCTGGCATTGAAGATGGAGCAGCAGCAGAAGAAGCTGCCGCTGATCGCGTGCTTTCTAGAGGATCAGAAGCAGCTAATCCACTCAGCAAACATGCGGTTAAAATCAATATTCTTTTCATTTTATATTTCCTATATTTAATAGTTGAATATTTGGCATTAACGCCACAATACTAAATATGGGAATACTTATTTTAATTACAAGATATGTATAAAAAAATCCTCCTTAGAAAGGAGAATCAGAAGATTAACGGAAATAATTGTTATTTTTGGCAGTGTGCAAGTTTTAATTTAACCTCCACAACGATAACCGACGTCCCGCGGCCCAGACCGCGGGATCCAATGGTTATCCGTTATGTTGATACAAAAAACCAAAGAAAGAACAAATTATGTTGTGCTTAAATAATGAAATGATCGAACTAGATCCCGCGGTCTGGGCCGCGGGACGTCGAAATACACTAAGCTGGGTAAATCAAAGATTTTTAAAAAAACCCGCACACTTCGTTATTTTGGTAATGCAGTTTTTTCCAATAGCTGTGTATTTTCTTCTGCTTTTGGCCTGCCAAATTCATCAACACTTTTTGTGTCTACACAGCCCTTATTTTGCGACTCATGCTTAACATAACTAGTCGTAAAGTACAGGTTAGACAATATACCAAGCCCAGCACCAACTATCACTTCATCCCAGCGATGCGCTTTAGCATGGATGCGGGAATACCCCACGGCTGCTGCTGCACCATATGCCGGTACGCCGTATGCTAAACCATAACGTTGTCCTAAATACGCCGCACCAGCAAAGGCCGATGTTGTGTGCCCTGAAGGGAATGAATGTTTACCGTTTCCTGTTGGGCGCTTACGACGAATCGATATCTTCAATAATCCATTAACAGCCATTGCTGCTGCAAAGCTTTTTGTAAGCTGCCAGACACCTTCATAATCTTCATGAGCAAGAGAAGTAATTAAAGCCGAAACTGGAATTACAATTTGAAAAACGTCACCATAGGTACGAAACCCAGATTTCTTGGCAGAAAGTTCAGACGATGCAAACAAAGCAGCAAAAATTGCCAAAAAACTTAAATAACGAAATTTCATAAATACCTTAATTTTTAAACTGGAAATACATATAACACACATTTAAAAAAATGGGTAAAAGTATTTTACAAATTTAAATTTTTTACGTGTTACCTTCTCAAATACCCAAGCGCTGCCGCCACAATTACTGACTTTACTAAACCAGGCAATATAAACGGCATAAAGCCTGCAGCAAATGCAGCTTTCCATCCAATGAACATACTAAGCCAAGGTACACCTAGCATATAAACAACAGCACTACCAATAAGACCAATCAATAGTAACTCTTTAGTTGCAACCTTTGCTAAACGTTCACGCACAGTACACATTACCCATATGCTAGCCATAAACCCAAACAAGAAGCCTCCACGTGGCCCAACCAGTATTGAAAAGCCACCCATGAAGTTAGCAAACACAGGTAATCCTAGGGCTCCTAAGGCTAAATATAACCAAACACTTTTTAAAGCCTCAGCCTTATTAAAAGTTAAGCCTATAATTAATACAGCAACGGTTTGTAAGGTGACTGGCACGGGTTCTAATGGCACACTTATCTGGGCACACAAAAACAATAAACAAGCGCCAATTATTGTTAGTAAAGTTGACGAATTTCTTAAATACTGTACTGCTAACTGCATAAGGATTAAACTCTTTAAAAAAACCATATAAGAATGTCTTAGCTCTTTTTTGCAAAGTATGCTACAGGTTTTTGATGTCGCTTAAGTAAACCTGGTACCTTGAATGATCTATTTACAAAATTTAACCCGTCGATTTGGTGGACGCGTAGTGTTAAATAACATAAGTCACCGCTTCCCTGAACAAGGGTGCATAGGGCTTGTTGGCGTAAATGGAGCAGGAAAGTCAACCATGTTAAATATTTTATGTGGCCTTGATGAACCAGATGACGGAAAAATTATTAAACCACGTGACACGGTTATTGGATACCTGCCACAAGAACCTAATCCAAATCCGAAATCGACTATTTTGGAAGAAGCATTGGGTGGTGCAGAATACATTTTAAAAATTCAGAACCGTTTAAATGAAGTACTCAAAGAAATGGAAAAAAGTTGTACTGATGCAATTGCAAAAGAATATGATCACTTAATGCATGAAATGACTCACTTAGATGGTTTTGCCATTGAATCAGAGGCTAAAGAATTACTGTGCGGTATGGGTTTTAAAATTGCAGATTTTGATAAAGATCCCAAAAGCCTATCAGGCGGATGGCGTATGCGTTTAGAACTAGTGCGCCTATTTTTGAAAAAACCTAACTTTTTAGTGTTAGACGAACCAACTAACCACTTAGACCTCCCAAGCATGGAATGGGTAGAACGCTTTTTAAAAAGCTTTAAGGGATGCTTGATATTTGTTTCACATGACCGCTCTTTAATAAATCGCCTAGCAACCAATATTTTGCATTTGCACCACGGGGAAATGAATGACTACGTAGGCAACTACGATAAATTTTTAGAAGCTTATGAATTAGAGCAAGAACAAATCATGGCGCAAAAACAAAACCTTGGGGCAAAGGCCCAGCAAGTACAAAGCTTCGTTGATCGGTTTCGCGCATCTGCCAGTAAAGCACGCCAAGTGCAAAGCCGCGTAAAAATGCTGCAAAAACTTTATGATGCAGATATGAATTTAAAAGCTGATGATAAAAATCCGCCTATTAATGTACGTTTAGAATGTGCCAGAAAAAGTGGCAGGGTTGTGCTAAATGCAAAAGACCTTGCCATTGGCTACAATGATAAACCTTTGGTCCAGAAGCTTAGCTTTAGGCTAGAACGCGGGCAGAAACTTGCAATTGTTGGGGCCAACGGTATTGGTAAGTCAACCTTAATCAAAACCCTTTTAAACTTAGTACCAAAACTTGATGGAACAGTTGAACTTGGTCACGATGTGGATGTAGCTTATTTTGCCCAAGATCAGTTAGATTACCTAATGCCAAAAGCAACTATGCTTGAAAATGTAATGCAGCTAAACCAGCATTTAAGTATTGGTCAAGCAAGATCAATGCTAGGGGCATTTTTATTCAAAGGTGACGATGTTTTTAAGCCGCTTAATGTTCTTTCAGGTGGCGAGAAAAATCGTGTTGGTTTGTGTTGCTTACTAGCAAAAAAAGCCAATACACTAATTTTAGACGAACCTACAAACCACTTAGATATGCAAAGTATAGATATTTTAGCGGAAGCTTTACGACTGTTTGAAGGAACAGTAATGTTTGTGAGTCACAACCGTAGCTTTATTGACGATGTTGCTACACACATTTTGGGACTTAACCCACGTGGGCAAACCTTACTTGTTGAAGGAGACCTTGATCGATTCGAAGCAAAGGCCGCCCAAGTAGAGTTTTCTTGGAATTAGAATAATTAGAGCACAACTTATGAATAACGCAGATACAAGTTTTTTCACAGGATTTAACGAATGATTAATCTTTTGAGGATATACGGTTCATCCCCCCACTCCAGCCCAAATAAAGGGAGGGCCAACCACCTTGCGGCAGATATAGCTTCGCCAAAAGCATCCTTTTGGGATTTAAGGGGATGCCTTGAAGTAATAATAGTACGACTTATACCTCTTGCTGGCTTTATAGGTTGTGTAGCACTATTTTGGCCTGGATTATTACGACCAGACACTATTACCCAAATGCAGCAAGGCATTAGCGGAACACTTAATGATTTTCACCCCCCCAATGCTGGGGTTTATTTTTGGAATTTTTAACAAAATTTATAGCGGACCTGGCCCTATGCTACTGCTTGATTTAGCACTTTATTGGAGTGCTGTAGCTTTATTTGCAAACACTGAAAAGCACAAAGCAAAATGGTATTTTCTAATAGCTATTTTTCCGCCAATCATCGCATACCAATTGCTAGTTATTAAAGATATAGGCTTTGTAAATTCATATCTTTTTAGCTGTGCTTGGTTACATTTTTATAACTTTCGCCAAATTAAACCGTCACGCCCTTCCCTATTAATTTGGATTAGTATTATTTTTTACGGCACTGCCTGTGCCTACCAGGCGATAATCGCTCTACCCTGGCTTTGTTTTTGGTTAGGGAAAATTTACTGGCCAAATAATACTCGTAAATGGATTTATTTCAGCTGCATCACCTTTATAGCAATAATTGGTGCGGTAACTATTTTTAATAAGCAAATGAGTGTTACCTCTAACAGAGGCCAGCACTTAAAATTATATGATCTTTCTGGAATTTCCATACATCTTAAGAAACCAGTTTTTCCTGATTATCTTACTAAAAATCCAAAATTTAATTTTGAACGTATCAAAAGTTTATATAATACTGCAAGGGTAGATGATCTTACTTTTTGCGCAGACACTCCATTACCATCAACCAATAACAAAGTTCAGCTTAAAGAGCTTCGCTCTGCGTGGATTTCGTCCATAATAACACACCCAATAGCTTACCTTAAACACCGCTTTGGAATCTTTGAAAGGCAACTAACTGTTTCTCTTTTAAAGACATCTGAGGAAATAAAAGGTGAAGCACCAAGTACGATATTAAAATTAATAACCTGGATAGAAGGTACATGGATATTCACCATTGCTAAATGGCTAATGGCCTGTATTGCTTACGTAATTTTACAGATTTTATTTGCTTACAAAGGATTAAAAAATTTTAATAAACACCCAAAATACATTGAATTATTTTTTCAAAACATGAGCGGTCTAAACTTGGTTACGTCTTTATTCTTTGTCGCCAATGCCTCAGAAGCACGATATGCTTACCTTACAATAATAACATGCTGCTTTAGCTTGCCTTTGTTTATTTCAACAGGGAAAAAAGATGAAATCACTTAAAGGATTTGATTGGGTTTTAACCACTGCAGAAGACCGATTGGTGCTGCAATACATGCAAGCTTATGAATTACCAGAATTTCTTGCACGTATTATAGTAGCTCGTGATATTGATTTTGATAATGTAAAAGATTTTTTAACCCCATCACTAAGGCGATTATTACCTGAACCGTATTTACTAAAGGATATGGAAACTGCGGTTAAAAGAACTATCCAAGCAATTACATCCAAGCAAAATATTGTAGTTTATGGCGATTATGATGTTGACGGTGCTACCGCTTCAGCCTTATTACGGCGTTACCTAAGAGATATCGGCACAGTTTCAAAATTATATATTCCTGACCGTTTAGATGAAGGGTATGGAGCAAATCCAACAGCGTTAAAGCAACTTTCAAATAAATATAATTTATGTCTTATGGTTGATTGCGGAACGACAGCGTTTGAAGCACTAGATGTTGCATCTAATAGCAGCTTAGATGTTATTGTGCTTGATCACCACACCGCACAAACAGAGCTACCAAAAGCTGTTGCGGTTGTTAATCCCAATCGTTTAGATCAGGACTTAAATGGACGGGAAGATTTACGTTTTTTGTGCGCTGCAGGCGTTGCATTTATATTCTTAGTAGCAGTTAATCGGGCATTACGTGAGTCTGGCTACTTTAAAGAAATTAGTGAACCTAACCTAATCAATTATCTAGATCTTGTAGCTTTAGGAACAGTTTGTGATGTAATGCCTTTAAAGGGTCTAAATAGAGCATTCGTTACTCAAGGTTTAAAAATTGCCAAAAAAAGACAAAATTTAGGACTGGCCACTTTAGCTGATGTTGCTGAACTCAAGTGCGGCATTACTTCAGCCTATCACTTTGGCTTTGTACTTGGACCACGTATTAATGCTGGTGGAAGAGTTGGGCAAGCAGATCTTGGATCCAATTTATTATTTACCCAAGACAATCTAGAGGCAAAAGAAATTGCATTAAGGCTTAATGAACTTAACCTGCAACGTCAAGAAATTGAGCGGCAAGTACTTGAAGAAGCCATCGCTCAAGTAGAAAAATACGAATTAGATAATCGTTCAGTAATTATGGTCAAAGGCAAAAATTGGCACCCAGGTGTTGTTGGAATTGTTGCAAGCCGATTAAAAGATCGTTACCACAAACCATCTTTAGTGGTAACAGATTGGGAAAATGAACTAAAAGGTTCTGGTCGTTCTGTTTCAGGGCTCGATATAGGTGTGCTAATGCACCAAGCTGTACACAAAGGCATGCTGACTAAAGGTGGCGGCCATGCTATGGCATCAGGCTTTACAATTGCTGAAAATTATTATGACCAATTTTATGACTTTCTCGACCAGTTAGCAGCCCCAGTTATGCAAAATCGCAAGATGAATCTAAAAATCGATGGGTACCTAACAATTGCTGGGTTAAGTCAAACCTTCATACAAGATATTCAGCAACTTGAACCGTATGGAAATGGTCATCCGACCCCGACCTTTGCTTTTAAACACTTAGTTTGCAGCTTTAGTGACGTTCTAAATGAGCAACATATTCGCTTGCAATTGCAGGACGAAACTGGCAATCGTATTAAAGCCATGGCATTTCGCAGTGTTGATTCTCCTTTACGGGAGGTAGTTAACCATCGCGGACCTATTGAAGTAGCAGGAACCGTAAAAGCTGATGAATGGCAAGGCCGTCAACAAATAACTTTGATTATTGATGATATAAGGATCTAACAATGCAAAAAACTATTGAAAACGCCTGGGAATATTTAGCAAATTTAGAAATTACAAATGACCTGAAAGATGCAGTGTCTAACACCATCAACCAACTTGACCAAGGGACCTTGAGGGTTGCTGAAAAAGTAGATGGTAAATGGAAAATCAACCTATGGGTGAAAAAAGCCGTACTTTTATCATTTAAGTTGAATAATAATTCTATACAAAAAGGTTATCCAACCTCATTCTATGATAAGGTCCTTTTAAAAAGTAGTGAATGGAACCAAGAACAGTTCAATAATGCAGGTTTTCGCAGTGTTCCTGGATCTGTAGTACGCAAAGGGGCATTTGTCGCTAAAAATGTAGTGTTGATGCCAAGCTTTGTAAATATTGGAGCTTACGTTGATGAAGGTAGTATGATTGATACTTGGGCAACGGTTGGCTCTTGTGCACAAATTGGCAAAAACTGCCACATTTCAGGTGGCACGGGCATTGGTGGAGTGCTTGAACCATTGCAGGCATCACCTGTAATTATTGAAGATGATTGCTTTATAGGGGCCAGATCTGAAATAGCTGAGGGGGTCATTGTAGAACAAGGTGCTGTAATCAGCATGGGGGTATTTATAGGTGCTTCAACTAAAATTGTTGACCGTAAAAGCGGAGAAATTTACTATGGAAGAGTACCGGCGTATTCAGTAGTTGTTCCTGGTAGCATGCCATCCTCCGGTGGTGTAAATCTTGACTGTGCTGTAATCGTTAAAACTGTTGATGCTAAAACTCGTTCAAAAACTGGAATTAATGAATTACTTAGAGATTAAATTGATATAGATATAGAATTTGGGAACTTAGAGTGTGAACGTTACAGAACTAGCACAAAAACTTATTCAATTTGACACAATAACTCCTAAAGGCTCTGAGTGCCTTGATTTTATTCAAAATTATTTAACTGACCTAGGCTTTGAAGTTACCCGCTTGCCATTTGCTGATGTTGATAATTTATTTGCACGCAAAGGCAAAAACTCCCCTCATCTAATGTATGTTGGCCATGTAGATGTAGTTCCAACAGGTGATGGCTGGAAGCACCCACCATTTGCAGGAACTATAGAAGATGGTGTACTTTATGGCCGTGGTACGGTCGATATGAAAGGTTCAATTGCTGCATTCTTGGCAGCTTTAAAAAAATATCAATCAAATGGCTCCATTAGCATTCTGTTAACCTCTGATGAGGAAGGCCCAGCCAAAAATGGGGTTGTCAAAATTATTCCATGGTTACAAGAAAATAATCAGATACCAGATTACGCGCTAGTTGGAGAGCCTACATCTGTTAATCAGGTAGCAGATACAATTAAAAATGGCAGACGAGGTAGCATTAGTTTTGATATTACCGTATTGGGAAAACAAGGACACGTAGCCTATCCGCAACTTGCCGACAACGCAGCAACCCCATTAATTGAGTTTTTGAATAATTTAAAAACTTCATTAGACGATGGAACGCCTGATTTTCAGCCAAGTAATTTAGAAATCGTAAAGCTTAACATGCCCAATCAAACATATAACGTAATTTGTGGCATAGCACACGCCTCAGTAAATATTAGATTTAACACCCTTCACAGCTTTGCTTCCCTTACAGAACGTATTCAACTGGCTATGCAAAAAATTCATGAAAAATATCAATCAATTTGTTTTTTAATTAAACCATCGCAATCAGCCGAACCATTCATTAGCAGCTCTGCCGAGTGGGTTGTCATGGTTTCAAAAGCAGTTGCTGAGATTACAGGTATTTCTCCAACCTGCTCAACCTCAGGCGGAACATCCGATGCGCGCTTTATTCAAAAAATTTGCCCAGTGGTTGAACTGGGCTTATGCAATAAAACTGCCCACCATGTAGATGAACATGTCAGTATTGCTGATTTAGAAAATTTGCAAAAGATTTATGAAAATTTACTAGATAACCTAAATTAGCCAAAATCCAGGATTATGATGCTATCACACAACTTACGCTATGAAATGTCGATAGCAAGAATCGCAATCTTTTGATATAAACAAGGTATGCAGCACACATTAAAACTTTTATGAAATATCCATTAATTGCCGTACCAATGGACTATTTAGATGTAAACCATGAACCAGAGGCAGAATGGTATTCTAAATACCCATGGTATGCTATGAAACATCGCTACCACGATGCCCTAGTTGCGTCAGGAGCAATACCTTGCTTTATTGGCTATGAAGATAATCTAATACCTGAATATGTTAAAAGATTTGACGGATTACTAATTACCGGTGGACATTTTGACCATGACCCAGAGACATACCATTCTCTGGAAATACATCCTACCATCAAGCGCCGCAGCAAACGTAGTAAGTTTGAAAAATCACTTTTGGAAGCATTTTTACCAACCCAAAAACCAGTTTTGGGTATTTGCGGAGGACACCAATTAATAAATATTGTCTATGGCGGAACATTGCATCAGGATATTCCTTCCCAGTTAGAAAGTAATATTAAGCATACCCTAACGAATCCTCCCACAGAAGCAGCCCATACAGTAAAAATTGTACAAGACACAAAGCTTTATTCATGGTGCCAAAAAGACGTTGCCCAGATAAATTCATCTCACCACCAGGGAATTTGCCGATTAGGTAATAGTCTTACTGCAAACGCAATATCTGAAGATAACTTAATTGAAGGTATTGAAGATCCTAATCACCCATTCTGCATTGGTGTGCAATGGCACCCGGAATACTTCGTCGACGCAATTGACAAAATTATCATAGAAAAGTTTGTAAACTCATGCGTTTAAATAAATTTTTAGCCCTAGCAGGGGTTTGTTCTAGGCGTGACGCTGAAAAACTAATCAGTGATGGTTACGTAAGTATAAATGGAAAAAAAGTCACCCCACCTGCCCCATTATTAACCGGCAATGAGGTTGTAAAAGTTAACGGAAAAGTTGTAACTGCTGCTACTGAAGTTAAAGTTTGGGCGTTTTATAAACCATCAGGTTTAGTTACCACCCATAAAGATGAACAAGATCGCCTTACCGTTTTTGATTACCTTAAAGAACAGGGATTAAATGATCGTGTGATTTCTGTCGGAAGGCTTGATCTAAATTCCGAAGGCCTGTTGCTACTCACCAATGACGGTGGATTTGCGCAGTTTGCCGAATCCCCAAAAACTGAGTGGGAACGTGTTTACCGGGTACGGGTTTTTGGCGAAATCCAAAATATTGATTTTGAAAAGCTACTAGATGGCATTACTATCGACGGCATAAATTACCGTACGGTTGTAATTGAACCGGAGCAAGATTTTAAGCACAAAGGTAAAAATGCTTGGCTAAGGGTGGTTTTAAAAGAAGGTAAAAATCGAGAAATTCGAAAAATTATGGAATATTTTAATCTACAGGTTAATCGTCTAATTCGCATAAACTATGGGCCTTACTCATTGGAAAATCTTGAACCAGGCGAATGGAAAGAAGTAAACCCTCTCATCTAGAATCATTCTATTTTTCTCTTTATTTGTTCTTGAACTTGCTCTAAAAACCACGTACCAAAATCAGGTGCAACAATTTCTAAAACCGGAGTGTCTTCATAGCCATTAAGTGGCCATATCACAACCGGACATTCATTACTTTCATTCATTTGGGATAAATCAAGTGTGTAAGTAGATCCATCGCCCCTGTCATCGTCTAAGGTAATGATGTGGTCAGGAAACTGAAAGTTTCGTCTATCATTTAAAACGCCCCACACGAATCCAGAATTTGAAATATTTTCTGCCTCATTATTTAAAAATCCATAAATAAAAAAACCCTTCGTATAAAAATTACCTAATTTCTCCAAAAAATAACGATAACCTTCTGGTAACTTACAATTAAGAATTTTTTCAGCTTCATTAATTAATTTTACAGATTTAACCCCAGAACATTCGAAATCAATTTTTTTCTTTCTAAGCAAATCTATTGCTTGAATAACACTTTGAACTGACATTTATTGACCTCCTAATTCTGTGGCTCTTTTCATCCAATATTCTTTCCTCCAAGCATCAAATACAGAACGATCAATTCCGGAAGGAATATCCTTAGGATTTATATGAATAATCTTTGTATATTTTTGATGGAATGTCTCAGTAATTTCAACTAAAGGACTATCCATAGTTTGCAAGCTATGATGTAAGTTGAGAGGTTTTCCATCAGGCCCAATAGGGGCGTTACCGTCTAGCATCATTTCTAAGTTTGTTTTTCCTGTCTTTTTGCTTACCAAATTTAAATCAATCAAATCATCTCGCTTGTATACTTTATTGGTCTGTCCTTTAAAGGTATGTTCAGTAGAACTGAGCCCAGTGTTTAGATTTCCAAGGTTCAATGCCTACCTTCTTCACCACCATAGGAATAACTTCATGCTGTACAGCATTTCTAAATGCCTTCAACCCCATAGCAACAACAGGTATACCTTTGCAAACAATTTTATCAACGATCTTAACAATTGCCAATTTTGTACTGCATTCTGCTACGACTTTACGCTCGTAATCTGAAATTTCTCCACTAGTTAAACTTTTCCAAGCACTGATAATAAGTACTTCTATCTCAGTATTTTCATAAGCTTGCTGAAAGGCACATTCCCTGGTTCCACCTTCGTCCTTACGGCGCTCAATAAAATCTGGATGTGACTTTTTAAGTCTATCAAAACATTCAACCGCTCTCATTCCAGCTTTAGTTCTAGGAGTTAGTGATTCAACAAGAACATCTTCACCTGCAACATCATCTATTTCTCTTTTTACCAAGTTACTATCAGAACCATAGATAGGTAAACATGTAACAATAAATAACAAAAAGATTGAAAAAAACTTAGTAATTTTATTGCTATAAAAAGCATCTGCCATTAAACATCCTTGTTTAAAAAAACATTACAATCGTATATTGCAATAAAAACATTTATATTTGATTAATCACTTGATGTACCTAAATACTTAAAACTTGAGCTATAATGTCCGTATATTGTTTAACATTACACAAGATACCACTTGCTTAAGAGAAAATATTCAAAAGTTACCCAATGGCACAAAAGTAGGTAAAAACAGCTGGGGCAAAACAACATACAGAGGACCCTGCCCGCCAAGTTATGTATTTAAAATTTATGCGCTTAATTGTCTGCTTGAGTTAGCTACAGGAGCAACCAACTAGGAAATTGAGGATGCAATACAAGGCCACGTACTTGCTGGAGACAAACTTGTGGGTAAATATAAACGATAAAATATCTTAAACCTCCCCATTTTTTTGTTGCATTATCTTTGCAAATAAGCTAACTTGCCTTTGAAGTTTCATTTCCGATTCCGCGACCGCCAATAGTTTGGTGATGTTATTTGGCAAATTCCAAAAGCCTGTTTTAAAGCGTTATCTGATCTTACCAAAAAGCTGCTAGGTCAGCCTCTTCATGGATAAATTTCTAGCTACTCATAGCCCATTATGGGGGGTAGCTTTTATTAACGCTTTAGATATTAAGGATCTGAATATGAATAATTTTAATGAAATGGGTTTACCGGAATCTTTGGTAAACTCTTTAACGCGCCTAAAATTAGTAAAACCTACCGAGATTCAGTCGCAAACAATTCCTTTGGCCATTGCAGGTCATGACATTTTGGGTTCTGCCCAAACTGGAACTGGTAAAACTCTTGCTTTTACACTGCCATTGGTTAAACATTTGCTAGAAAATCCACATGCAACGGCACTAGTATTAGCGCCAATTCGTGAAATTGCTCAACAAGTTTTAAGGGCGTTGCATGAATTAGTTGGCGATGATTTTAGAACTGCCCTAATTATTGGTGGTGAACCTTACCCGAAACAGCTTTCTCAATTAAAGGGTCGCCCTCGGGTTGTGATTGGTACTCCTGGACGCGTGATTGACCACTTAGAACGTGGAACATTACGGGTTGATAATCTTCAATGTTTAGTTTTGGATGAAACTGACCGTATGTTTGACATGGGCTTTGGCATTCAGCTTGACCATATTATCAGCAAACTTCCTGCGAAACGCCAAAGTTTAATGTTTTCAGCAACAATTGCCCCGGCTATTGAGAAATTAGCTGCAAAATATCTTAACAATCCAAAGCGGGTCGCAGTTGGTTCATCAACTTTGCCTGTGCCAAAAATTAAACAAGAAATTGTTAATATTGCGGAAAAAGAAAAATACAAACGCCTTTTGCAAGAACTTGAACAACGTGATGGTACAATTTTAGTGTTTGTTAAAACTAAGATGAACGCTGATCGTTTAGCCGAAGCGCTTCGTAAGGAAGATCATTCAGCCTCAGCAATTCATGGAGATTTGCGCCAACACCAACGTGAGAAGGTGATTCGTGCATTTAGCCAAGGTAAATGCAGGATCATGGTTGCAACCGATATTGCTGCCCGTGGTTTGGATATTCCTCACCTTATGCACGTTATCAATTATGATGTCCCTCCATGCCCAGAAGATTACATTCACCGCATTGGACGCACCGGCCGCGCTGGTGCTGAAGGTTTTGCATTGTGTTTTGTAACTTCTGCTGATGCTAAAAAGTGGAACGCGATTGAGTGTTACATGAATCCAAAGGCCCATGAAGGTGCTAATAACCGCAATTCTGGTTCTAGCAATGGTTCAAGCCGTGGTTTTGGTGGAGGATTTGGCAGCGGTGCCGGTAAACCAAGATCATCAAGTCCTTATGGCGACAAACCACGTGGTGAGAGGTCTCCATTTGGCGACAAACCTCGTGGTGAAAGAGCTCCATTTGGTGAAAAACGGGCCTTCGGTGACAAACCAGCTTTTGGGGCAAAACGTGCATTTGGCGATAGACCGGCTTTCGGTGATAAACCACGTGGTGAAAGACCTTCATTTGGTGACAAACCACGTGGCGAAAGACCTTCATTCGGCGATAAGCCTACATTTGGCGAAAAACGTGCCTTCGGTGACAAACCGGCTTTTGGGGCAAAACGTGCATTTAGTGATAGACCGGCTTTCGGTGACAAACCACGTGGTGAAAGACCTTCATTCGGCGATAA
Source organism: Candidatus Finniella inopinata (assembly GCA_945860985.1). Taxonomy (GTDB): domain Bacteria; phylum Pseudomonadota; class Alphaproteobacteria; order Paracaedibacterales; family CAITNM01; genus CAITNM01. Next base: position 3,221 of record CAMASM010000031.1, on the reverse strand, counting down.
GCCAGCCTTTGGCGAAAAACGTGCCTTCGGTGACAAACCGGCTTTTGGAGCAAAACGTGCATTTGGTGATAGACCGGCTTTCGGTGACAAACCACGTGGCGAAAGACCTTCATTCGGTGACAAGCCTAGTTTTGGTAAAAAACGTGCTTTCGGCGATAAGCCTGCATTTGGAGGTGACTCGTCTTTAGGCCGCCCATCAAGAGATCGTCCAGCTGGTGACCGCCCTTCTTTTGGTGATCGCCCATCTGGAAACCGTCCTGCAAATAGTCCATTTGGCGGAAACTCTCGCCCTAGAAGCAACTTTTCAGGAAAAAGAAGCCCACGTTAATAATATATATTAAAAAATTTTAAAAGCCTCACAGCAAACTGCCGTGGGGCTTTTCTATCACTTCTCAAAGCAGATTTCCGTAATTAACCCATTTTTAATAACATTTATCTCACTATGCCAAAAAGTACGCTTGTCATGGGCCGTTTGTCTTGCTACAGTGCTGAGCTAACATGGTACAATTTTATTAAAAACAAAGTCCGAGGTTTTCTTGTCGCAAAATGTCGTTATCGTAGAGTCGCCATCAAAAGCTAAAACTATCAATAAATACTTGGGTAGTGATTACACAGTTATTGCCAGTTATGGGCACATACGTGACTTGCCATCAAAAAATGGTTCAGTAAAACCTGATGATAACTTTGCCATGATTTGGGAGCTCGATGAAAAAGGACAAAAGCGCGTAAGAGACATAGTTGCCCAAACTAAGGGTGCTAAAAATTTATTTCTAGCCACCGACCCTGATAGAGAAGGAGAAGCGATTTCATGGCATATTCAACAAGTCTTAGAGGAAATGAAAACCTCAAAAGGCATGAATGTGCAAAGAATTGTTTTTAATGAAATCACAAAAAAAGCTGTGCTTGAATCGTTAAAGAAACCACGCCAAGTAAATCAAGAATTGGTAGATGCATACCTGGCAAGACGTGCCCTTGATTATTTAGTTGGCTTTACCTTGTCTCCAATCTTATGGCGCAAACTTCCTGGAGCTCGCTCTGCTGGCCGCGTACAGTCTGTTGCACTTCGCTTGGTTGTTGAACGTGAACAGGAAATTGAAGCATTTCGTACTCAAGAATATTGGTCTGTACAGACCCAATGTTTGAACACAGCTAAGGTAGGGTTTTCCGCAAAGTTAAACTTTTTAAATGGCAAAAAACTAGACAAGTTTGGCTTACCAAATGAAGAAGCTGCGAAGCTTGCCGTTAAAACAATTGAAACATCCGCCTTTAGCGTTGCCGATATTGAAAAAAAGCAAGTACGCCGCAACCCAGCCGCACCATTTACAACATCTACTTTACAACAAGAAGCCTCGCGTAAACTTGGATTCAGCCCCAAAAAAACCATGCAAATTGCCCAAAAGCTTTATGAGGGTATTGAACTTGATGGTGAAACCATAGGTTTAATCAGCTATATGCGTACAGACAGCGTTACTCTTTCAAACGACGCTATTACAACGTTGCGCACCATAATTGAAAAAGATTTTGGCAAACAATATTTACCAGAGGCACCACGCCTATACAAAACCAAAGCAAAAAACGCTCAGGAAGGCCATGAGGCGATTCGCCCAACTGATGCTGTGCGTAACCCAAAATCCGTCCAAGGACATCTTGATAACGACCAAATGAAGCTTTATGAGCTAATCTGGAAACGTACAATGGCAAGCCAAATGGAAAATGCCTTATTTGACCAAGTCGGTGTAGATATCACTTCAAGTGATAAACAAACAAATTTACGAGCTACTGGTTCAACTATTGTTTTTGATGGATTTTTAAAGCTTTACCAAGAAGGTAAAGATGCTGAAAATAAAGAAGACAAAACCCAAGACGATGATGATCGCATATTACCGCCACTGCAAGTAGGTGAAGTAATTGGTATTGACTCTATTCTTCCGGAACAACACTTTACCCAGCCTCCTCCACGTTATACAGAATCAAGCCTTGTAAAAAAACTTGAAGAACTTGGCATTGGCAGGCCATCCACTTACGTATCACTGCTACAAACCTTACAAGACCGTGATTACGTACGTTTAGAAAAACGCCAGTTTTACCCAGATCAAAAAGGAAGGCTAGTCACATCCTTTTTAAGCCACTATTTTTCCAAATACGTGCAGTATGATTTTACAGCATCTTTAGAAGAACAGCTTGATGATATTTCAGGCGGGCGTATTGGCTGGCTTGAAGTTATGAAAACTTTTTGGCAACCGTTTAATGAAACCGTAAAGCAAGCTGAGCCATTAAGAATTGCTGAAGTATTAGAAAACATGCAAAAAGATTTAGAAGCTTCTCTTTTTGATATGACCAAAGAAAATCCTAAAGAATGCCCAACCTGTAAAGAGGGTGAGCTACATTTAAAACTTAGTAAATTTGGCCCGTTTCTTGGCTGTAATCGCTATCCTGAATGTAAATATACCAAGTCCTTAAGCGGCTCATCTCAGTCACAAGATGATAGCATGCAAGAAGTTAGCGAAGTAATTGTTTTGGGCCAAGACCCTAACTTAAATGTAGATATTACCCTTCGCAAAGGCCCATATGGACCATATTTACAATGGGAAGAAAAGGATGTCAAAAAACCAAAACGTGTTAGCATACCACCAGGATTTGACCCATTCACAGTTACTGTTGAACAAGCAGTTAAGCTAGGTTCAATGCCAGCAATCGTTGGCAAACACCCACAAACTCAAACTGATATTCTTGTTGGTATTGGAAGATTTGGGCCATACTTAAAGTATGATGGCGCATTTACCTCAATCCCCAAAGCGTATAATTTCATGGAAATCACTGCTGATGAGGCTCTTGAAATTTTAGAAAAAAAACGATTGAATCCTAAAGCAAAACCAAGTAGTGCTGCAAAAACATTTGTAAAAAAAGCCCCAGCTAAGACAACTACCAAAAATAAAAAATAAAAGGCGAAATAAATCCGCCTTTAAAATTTTGAGACACTTAACTAAAGAATGACAAGATTTTTATTTTACTCTGCCATGGGCAAAATCCATGATTTTGTTAACACCCACAACCGGTAAGTACTTTGTCGCAGCGGTCCAAAAACCGGTAATTGCATCATCTAATGAAGCAGGAATAAAGAAAGACACGTCGCCACGAACAGGGGCGTATTTTACTAATTCAGAACTCCTTTCACCCAGGTATGTTCTATCAAGCGATCCGTCCGTAAAATATGGACTTTC
>CAMASM010000030.1 GCA_945860985.1 Candidatus Finniella inopinata | reverse complement strand
TGATTGAGGACTTCGATTGCCAAAGCTTCGCTATTTTCACTCTTTCCTCATAAGATAAGTGGTGATATTTTTCCAAATGCAACTCCATTTTTTTGTTTGTATTTCAACTAACATCTTATGGTGTTGCACTTCATTTTAGAACAGGCGATACCCTGATTCTACATTTGAAACAGCTCTCAACAAATTAGAAGGAATTCCCTGAGCTACCTCTTGGGAGCTCATGAAATCTTCATATAGGAAAATTGCTTCGCTTTTTGTTAAATTTTTGGCATTTAAAAAATAAAACAAACTAAAAAGCAATAATAAACACTTGTTCATAATTCCTACTTTCAAATATTCTTTTAATTACGTAAAACTGCTGCAGCAAAACAATACCCACCAAAAATTCCACCTGCACGTGCTACCCAATAATTAATCACTCGCTTCGTTAAAGGGGAAGTTTTAAGTTTTTCTCCTACTTGTTTTGCAAGCCACACGGCAGCGTATGAACCAATAGTAAATTCTGGAGCTAAGCACAATCCTGCCACAAGTAATGCTTGTGTGAACTGGTCACGGTAACTTTTTCCAGCAATCTGTTCAATAAGATCTGGAAGCATTATTCTAGCTGTTGTCATTGCTATTCTAGTTGTTTTCACCCCTTCTGTGTCCAAACCTTGTATTATTGCAAGGTCCAAAGCAACGCAGCCCATTACTGTGAGGCATTCTTTGGTTTTTTCTACGGCTGATTTTAAACATTTCTTGCGAGATTCACTTATATGTAAAATCCCTTCAGGTTCTGCCACTATATCCGCCGCACTCAACCATAAGCTACTTAACATTACAAATGCTATGATCTTCTTAATCATAAATGCCCTCTAAAAAATAAAAAATTTCAATCATTTGTAGTGTATGGGTGCATTAGTTTAAAAAAAGTTAAGTTTTACTAAGTGATCAAGCATAAATATTTTGACTTAGCAAAAATTGAAGACTTAACAGAGGAACATTGTGAATAATGATTTTAACTATATATTAAAAATATTTTGATAGTACTTAAAGTATAATAAAATGCGAGATTAATACATGGATTTTGCACTAGCTCTACAGGGTATAGGAGGCATGAACAGCTTCTCAGCAGGTGTTTTGTCACATCTTAGAAAAGAGAAAATAAAACCAAAGATGGTTTCTGTTTGCAGCGGAGCAATAGCTTCATTCTATCACTATCTTGATGAAGACGAAGATATGTTAGAACAGATCTATAAAAAAAATAATAAAACTCACGTAAAACACGTTATAAGCAAGGAAATGCAAGGAATGGTACATTTTGCAAAAGCCGTTTCTTTTGGAATTCCAGAAAAATTCAGGGTAATTAGCCCTTGGGAAAAAATGAAAGATTTACAAATCAATGACCTCTTTAATCCTTTTTCATTAATGAAAGTAACCTCTCCGGCACAAATTTTTGAGTCAGAACACAAAGATGAGTTTTTTGAAGATGTGGCAGAGCGGTTCTGTAAATCTGACATATCAATAATAACAAATGCATATAATTACGAAACTGGAAAAGCTGTCATTTTCTTAAACCCAGCCGCACAAAAAACCCTGAAAGATACTCGTTTTAAAATAGGATACGAAGAAGGGTTTTCTGTAAAAGAAATTTGCCCCGACGCAATTCGTGGTGCTCTACAATTAATACAATTCGGTTTATATAAAGGCATGCTTGACGGGGCATATCAACACAACCCTTTTCTTGCTCCACTAAAAATCATGCACAAGATTTTTCTTGTCACAGTCGTGCCCATAACTAAACCTTTAAAACCTTTGGAAACCAAATATGATATAGAGGATTTTAAAACAAAGATGCTTTTTCTAAATAGTATTTTTTCTGATATTTCCAACATTGATTTAATTAACCTTTTAATTGATACAAAAATTATAACCCATGAAAAAATTCACAAAATTGACCTTAAAATCATTGAGCCTAGTGTTCAAAAAGGATTTTTTGATTATTTTGTAGAAGATATAGACATGTTCAACGACGGATTACAAAAGGCGCAGTACTTCATTTCAAAAACACCATAACAACCACTTGCATTTGTAAAGAATTTCGATAGGGTATAAACAATTCTTTAAACATTTAAATCAATGACTCTGTATTTAGTAGATGGCTCTGGTTATATTTTTAGAGCATTTTACGCCTTGCTCCCGCTAACAAGTCCAAGCGGAGTCCCAGCTGGTGCCGTATATGGGTTTTGCAATATGTTGCAAAAATTAATTGAAAAGGTTGATGGCAAACGCTTACTTGTAGTGTTTGATGCAGGTCGCCTAACCTTTAGGCAAGATATTTACCCAGAATATAAAGCGCATAGACCGCCACCACCAGATGATTTGGTGTCACAATTTGCACTTATCAGAAAAGCTTGTGAAGCTTTTGGTGTGCCGACTACTGAACTACCGGGATATGAGGCAGACGATTTAATCGCAGCCTATGCTAAAATTGGTAACGAATTGGGTGATCAAGTGGAAATAATTTCTGCAGATAAAGATCTCATGCAGTTATTAAGACCTGGGATTACTATGTGGGATCCCATGAAAGCCAAGGAAATTAATTTCCAAGTAGTTTTAGAAAAGTTTGGAGTAACACCAGACAAAGTTACAGATGTACAAGCACTATGCGGAGATAGTAGCGATAACATACCAGGTGTTCCAGGCATTGGCCCAAAAACAGCCGCAGAATTAATCCAGGAATTTGGCAGCCTTGAAGTTTTACTTAACAGCATTGACCAAATCAAACAACCAAGGCGCCGTGAAATGTTAACCCAACATCAAGAACTTGCACGCATTTCTAAACAATTAGTTACTTTAAATGATACTTGTCCATTACCAATTAACTATACCGATATTTCGCCAGTTAATACGGATCCTAATCAGCGTGATGAATTTTTAAATGAGATGGGATTTTTCAGTTTAAAAAAACGCCTGCAAACTCAAAGTAGCCAACTAAATACTCAAGTTTCTAGCTATACATGTATTCAAGATATTAACGTCTTAAAAAATTGGATTAAAGAGGCAACTACTGTAGGCAAAGTAGTAATTGATTGCGAAACCACATCTTTAAACGCTATGCAGGCAAAGCTTGTTGGAATTTCATTAGGAATTCCTGATGAATCAGGTTACAAAGCAGCTTACATACCATTTTGCCACATAGAAGTAACCCAAATAAATTTTTTGGATGCCAAAGACATGTTAGCTAATTTACTAGAAAATCAATCTGTTTTAAAAATTGGCCATAACCTAAAGTATGACCTACTAGTTTTGCGTAACCATGGTCTTGAGGTTAGCCCAATTGATGACACCATGCTTATGTCATACGTTCTGCACGCAGGTAAGCACGGACACAGTATGGATGAACTGGCACAAAGATACCTAAATAAAACCACTATCACTTTTTCTGATGTTGCAGGCAAAGGAAAATCACAAAAAACCTTTGATCAGATTGATTTAAATACCGCTACAAATTACGCAGCAGAAGACGCAGAAGTAACAGGACTTTTATTTGACTTATTTAAACCAGAACTTTCTGTTAACCAGGTTAATTCAGTATATGAACTAACTGAGCGTCCATTGGTTCCTGTTATCGTGGGTATGGAAGAAGCAGGCATTTGTGTTGATAAACCTTGGCTACAAAATTTAGGGCAAGACTTTTCCAGACGCCTAGAAAACTTAAGTGGCGAAATTTATTCCCTTGCAGGAACAGAATTTAATATTGGTTCTCCCAAACAGTTAGGGGAAATTTTATTTGATAAACTTCAATTACCAGGGGCCAAAAAAACTAAAACCGGCGCCTATAGTACTGATTCAGATGTTTTAGAAAAACTTTCCAACCAAGGACATTTATTACCGGAAAAAATTATTGCCTGGAGAACGTTAGCAAAACTAAATGCCACCTATGTGGAAGGTTTGCTAAGCGCAATTAATTCAAATACTGGGCGAGTGCACACCAGTTATTCCATGGTAGGTGCAGCAACAGGCAGACTATCATCTTCTGATCCCAATCTACAAAACATCCCAATTAAAAGTGAAGACGGTAGAAAAATCCGCCAATCTTTTATAGCCAAACCGGGCCATAAACTAGTAAGCCTTGATTATTCACAAATTGAATTACGCTTACTTGCTCACTTTGCTGATGTGCCAACCTTACAAGAAGCGTTTCTAAAAGGTGAGGATATTCACATACGTACAGCTGTCGATGTTTTTGGTGTACAGCTTGATGAGGTAACGCCTCAGCTACGCCGTCAGGCCAAAACTGTGAGCTTTGGGATCATTTATGGAATTAGTGCGTTTGGTTTGGCACAACAACTTAATATTACCAATAGCGAAGCTAGCAAAATTATTAATGCTTATTTTGCACGATACCCTGGAATTGATGATTATATGCGTAGTTCAATCCGCCAAGCACGAGAACATGGCTTTGTTACCACAATAATGGGACGTAAAGTCCATATTACTGGCATTAATGATAAAAATGGTATGAACCGCCAGTTTGCTGAACGTCAAGCGATTAACGCCCCACTTCAAGGAAGTAACGCAGATATTATTAAGCGTGCCATGATTAAAATTCATGAATTTCTAAAATCAACCAACTCAAAGCTTTTACTGCAAGTACATGACGAATTAGTTTTTGAAATACCAGATTTTGAAATTGATATTGTTTCAGCAGAAATCAAAAAAATCATGGAAAACATTACAAAACTTAAGGTGCCGCTTTTGGTTGAAATTGGTATAGGTGAAAATTGGGATAAAGCCCATGGCTGATAAGCCGCCAATTTCATTATATATCCACTGGCCTTTTTGTTTATCAAAATGCCCCTACTGCGATTTTAACAGCCATGTACGTGAAAGCTACAGTGAACCTGATTGGCAAACCGCCCTACTTTTAGAACTAAACTCTGCCCGTGAACTTTTGGGAAAACGCAAATTAAGTACTATATTTTTTGGTGGTGGCACACCGTCATTAATGAAAGCATCTACCGTAGAAAGCATTATAAACAAAGCAGTAGACATTTTTGAAGCTACAAATGATATTGAAATTACTTTAGAAGCCAACCCCAACAGTGTTGAGGTTAATAAGTTTCAAAACTTAGCCATTGCAGGGGTTAACCGTATTTCCGTTGGGGTGCAATCGCTACGGCAAGAACGGCTTCAAGAACTTGGCAGAAAACACAATGTTAAAGAAGCGATTCAAGCCATTGAAACAGCAACCAAAATTTTTAAACGCGCAAGTTTTGATTTAATTTATGCCACTCCAGGCCAAACATTAGACCAGTGGTCAGCTGAACTTAGCGAGGCACTCACTTTCGCAACTGAGCATTTGTCTTTATATCAACTAACTATAGAACCAAACACAACCTTTGAACGCTTACATAAGCGTGGTGATTTAGTGCTGCCAGTAGATGATTTGGCAGCCGATATGTATGAATTAACCAACAAGCTATGCGCAGCCAATGATTTACATGCATACGAAGTTTCAAATTATGCAAAAGTTGGAGCAGAATGTAGGCACAATCTTAATTATTGGCGATATGGCGAATACATAGGTATTGGCCCTGGAGCCCATGGCAGATTAGTTATTAACGGTAAAAGATTGGCAACAAAACAGTACCGCGCACCAGAACGCTGGGTACAAGAGCCTAATAGAACTGAAGAATCCCTTGAACTAACCGCCAAAGAACAGACACAAGAACGAATACTAATGGGCCTGCGCACTACAGAAGGCATTAGTTGGCAGCAGCCAGTTACAACAAAAATTCATGATCTAATCAAAGGTGGCTTTTTAGTTTTTGAAAACCACCAAATACGTGCCACTCCCCAAGGCCGCTTAGCGCTTCAGGCGGTATTACGATATGGATTTATGGATTGATATCATAGTAGATTATAAGTAAATGTGTGGAATTCGAGTAAATATATACATCTCCACCATTTTCACTCTGCACAGACTAATCTTTTAAAAAATACATCTTCCCATTAGCAAAACTATTTTAACTACGTTTATAATAAACATATGTTATGGCTACCAAAATTTTGAACAACTAATGCAAAATTACAATTCATTAGACCTTGGCAACATTGTCAAATACCGCTACATTTTTGTGTGTGCACCCGTAGCTCAGCTGGATAGAGTGTTGCCCTCCGAAGGCAAAGGTCGGACGTTCGAATCGTCTCGGGTGCGCCATGGTTATTTAGGATTAAGCTAATATATGCAACTTGGCAAAAACAACTACAAAAAAAATACCATATCAAAAGACTCGCTCCCAATTGTTGTATTTGACAACGTAAGCTTTTCTTACAAAGGCTCCCCCCAAGTTATTTTAAAAAATATCAGTGCCAAATTCCTTTCACACGAAATATATTTTTTAACTGGTGAAAGTGGGGCCGGTAAAACCTCATTTTTAAAATTAATTTATGGGGCGCTGCAACCAACATCAGGAAACATCAGCGTTTTACAAACAAATACACGCGATTTAAATATACAAACTATGTCAATATTTCGCCAACAAATGGGCATTGTCCAGCAAGAATGCGAATTATTTGAACATTTAAACGTGATTGATAATGTAGCATTAGTATTAAAGCTACAAAATGTACCACCTAAAAAAGCAAATACGTACGCAGAAGAATTGTTGGCCTGGGTTGGCCTGGGTGACTATCTTAAACGTTACCCCAAAGAATTATCTGATGGCCAAAAACAAAGAGTATCAATTGCCAGGGCCGTCATCCGCCGCCCTAAATTATTATTAGCAGACGAACCAACTGGAAATGTTGATGATAATCAATCAAAACGCTTAATAAGCTTATTCCAAGAACTTGGTAAAATGGGAACTTCAGTAATTATTGCCACCCATAACCGCCAACTAGTTGCATCCAAAGGTAATGGGGAATATCGACTAAGGCACGGAGAAATTCACCACCAAAATGCCCTAAAAGGATCATCTAGCTTAACCGCACAATTAATGAGAATGGCATGATATTTTCCATGCCTAAAGACCTACCCTTACTATATGATCGCAATCGACGTACATTTATGTTGGTATTGTCGGTTTTAATTGGATTACTTTATTTTGCAGGTATTACCTCTAATGGCTTGCGCGGATTTATTAACGCCTGGCAATTTAATCCTAAGCAAGAACATTATGTACTAATTCCCTATAGCGGCAACTCGGCTCAACTTAATATTGATAGCCAAAAAATAGAAGAGTTCCTAAAAAAATCGCCACTAATTGAAGGCTTCCGTAAAATTGATGAACAGTCATTTCAAAAAATGTTTAATCAACAAAGCTCTGCCAACAAGTCTTGGATTGAATCTATTCCATTTCCAATATTTTTAGAATTAAACTTAAAATCAACTTCACAAAGTAGTTTGAAAGCTCTAGAAAATCAAATTAATGAACTTGTAAATGATGCTCAAATTTATACTCAGCCTCGCTATTCTGTAGAATTTGTAGCTTCATTCCAGGTGCTTGTTCATATTCTTGATATGGTGATTGTCTGTTTAATTACTGTATTTTTAGCAGTAATGGTACTTATGACCCGAGCCATATTCGCTTTACAAGAAAAGAATATTGAAAGATTATCACTGCTAGGAGCAACCCCAGCTTACATTAAAAAGCTATACTGCTGGTTCATGGCAAGGTGCGTTATACTCAGCTCGACTTATGGATTTTTAGGTGCTTGTTTTGCCAGCTGGGCAATATTTATGGCAACGGAACAAATTAATTTCTTTCCTTACGGATTTGCGGTACCGTCTATAGTTCTATACTTACTATTACCATATTCCTGCCTAATAATTGGAGTTAGCATCACCTACATTTTAAGTTCGAAGTTATTAAAAAAATTATGGTCATGCGCTTAAAACTCTTAGTATTACTAGGTATTTTCACTTTATGGCTCTATAGCATATTTGATTTTTACCAAATTACCCAATCTATTTCCAGTACAACAACCCCAGTTGATGGAATTGTTATATTGACCGGAGGAAAGCACCGCATAAAAACAGGGCTTGAAAATATTACCGAGCTTAATGCAACACGTCTGCTCATTTCAGGAGTTTCAAAAGCTGTTAAAATTAGTTCTATTCAACGCCATCAATTACAACGACACACTCATTTTCTTGAACGCATCGATATTGGCTATGGGGCTGTAAATACACTTTCCAACGCTTTAGAGGCTGCAATTTGGGCAAAAACTCACCAATTTAAAAGCATAGGTGTGGTTACTAGCCGTTTTCACCTACCAAGAAGTTTATGGTTATTTCAACAAACTATGCGCGATGTAAAAATCTACCCAATTGTAGTTGATGCAAATGATTCAACCTTTTTCCACCTTCTAAAAGAATTTCATAAATATTATTTAACTAAGTTATTTGGCTCATTCATATTTGATCAAGAATCTGAAGTCATGCTTTAAAGTATAATTATACCATACCACATTCCCTTAAATTCCTTAGATTACTAGGCAGTACAATATTGCTGTTTATACAGTTATTAGGCCACCAATTGCAATATTAAGATAATAATAATCAAAAATACTTAATAAATAATTAAATATATTTATATTTATTTAAAATATTGCTTTTTTAACGTATTATTAACTAATTTTTACTATCATAGGAGGTGGATCTTATGATCCTTTTTTAACCATAAGTAATGGAGAATAAAATGAATAGTTTAGTTACAAAAAGTTGGGCATTGTTAGCTGTTAGCCTTGTGACAATCACTGCTACGGGAGCTATTGAAACTGTTGATGATGTTATGAATAGCTTAGACGCTAAAAGGCAAGCATGTCACAGAAGAACAAATTTTACAGAGTTAGAAATTAATAAAAATCATACAATGAGTTACCGCGGAAGCCATAATAGTGAAGAATTTAACGTTGTATTCAATCCTACTGGTAAGATGCTTTTTCGTGCAGAGACTAAAGGGGCAGAAAACCCTGAAGCTACTGCAAACAAAACTTTTGGATTTATGCGCGAAAATTGGGACAAGGTCAAAATATTCAACCAAAGGGTAGCTAAAGAAAGCAAAGAAGAATGCCAAGAAAGCGTAGAGCTATTTGCAAATTATAAAGATTCCACGAAAAAGACTCAAAAGAAGGTTAGAGAACTTCTAAAAGGTAAAAAAAAATAGTAATCAAAGAAAGTAACTGGGATCTGTCACATCTGTTTTAGCCAAAGTAAATCGATAAGATCGGCTGAGAGGGTTTTTGGAAAAACTGATGTGACACTTCTAAAACTTATAAAAGTTTATCGCTAAAGTAATTATCAAATCATATTTTAATGTCACATATAATATATAAGACTTTTAACTAAAGATAGCATTTGCTATAGTGGCACCAGAGATTATTAGATAGTTTATAAAAAATGCCAGTGTGTAAATTTTGTCAAAGCAACGAATCCTATAGAAATGGTCAAGTCAGAGGGTTTCAACGATACAAGTGTAAAATCTGTAAACGCAATTTCACTGAAACAGCTTTGAGAGGCGTTGATCCCAAAAAGAAGTTAAAAGCCCTGATGCTTTATGCCAGTGGACTTTCCATGAATCGCATAGCTCAATTATTTGGAGTTAGCACAGTAGCGGTTTTAAAATGGATTAGAACCCTAGGAACATCTCTGCGTTATAAAATTGAGCCTTCAGCTGACGATCAAGTAATCGTTATGGAAGCAGATGAGTTCCGGCATTATTTAAAAAAAAAGAGCACAGAGTCTGGATCTTTAAGGCCTATGATCATCATCGACGAAGACTCATTGACTGGAAAATCGGTGATCGTTGTCATCAAACCTTCAAGCGCCTCTACGAGCATCTAAAGAAATTCAAAGTACCTTTCTGTGCAGACCATTGGGTAGTATTTAACAAGGTTATTCCTATAGATATGCTGTTTCAAAGATAGGATAAAACCTACAGAATAGAGCAAACCAATTGCAGACAACGCCATTGGTTTGTCAGATTTCTCCGTAAAACAGCTACTGTATAAAAATCCCTTGAGGCGTTAGAGATTACGATGCGAATCCTCGCTGTTGCTCATGTTAACAAAACTCTTGTTACTAATAAAGCTATCTTTAGTTAAAAGCCTTGATTTTATATAGTCATGTTAATAATAATTTAATAAAGATTTAATTATATATTAACTATATAAAAATATAACTAATAAATATAAACATACTCTTAGTTATATTCATGAAGGCACTCATCTCAAAATGTATAGTAACAGGATTACTAGTGACTACTGTTTTTTGTGCTACAAACCAATATGCAATCACTACTTTAAAATCATCACCAGACTTTACAAATCCGTTCGGAGTTACTGATTACACACGTAGTGATGGAGTAAGTGGGTTACTTGTTACTGATAATAGCACCATTGGTTTAAGAGATGATAAAAGTGGCAATGTAAAGATTATTGCAGGTATTCCAGGTAAGCATGGGTACGCCGACGGTTGCGGCGTGATAGCTCCTTACTCTCACAGCGCTTGTTTTGAAGACCCATATTCAGATTCTGAAGAATCCAAATTAGATGGTAAAGCATTATTTGGCAAGCACCTTCTTGGTATTACAAGCATTGGCAATACAATCTTTGCTGCTGATAGCACAAACAATAGTGTTAGAATACTAGAGTGCAAAAAAGATGTAGGCTTTATTCCGCCACAACTTAATTACTTGGTAAAATCGGTTGAAGAAACTGAATGTGGTAGCGGATTTGACAGACCAATAGGCATGGCTTCAGATGATGAGCGGTTTGTTTACGTTACTGACAAAAACCGGGTTTATGAAATGGATACTTTTGATAAATCTTATCCTGTTCGTGTTATTGCCGGAACGGCTCCAAAATATGGCAGCTGTTCAGATTCTGATTTAGAATTAAACTTAGAAGAAATAGTTTCTAAAGTAAGCACATTAAAACCATGCGGCATTGCATATACAACTAAGGATGAAAAACCAACTTTATATATTACTGAGTATCATGGCGGTAAAGTTGATACATGTACGAAAGAAAAGGACGGTCAGTGGACTGTAGCTACAGTTGCAAGTGGGCTTAATCGACCTTTTGGTATTGAGGTAAAAGATGGAAATGTTTTTGTTACAGAAACTGGCACTAATAAATGCATTAAAATAATAAAACCTGATGGCTCGATAGAAACTATTACGAGTGATGCTGCTGGCACTGGAGCTCCAAGTGATGACGGAACTCCTGGAAAAGTTGTTGACCCTAGATTCTTGGCTGTTAAAGGTGGAAAAGTATATTTTGCAGATGGAAGAGTTATAAGAGAGATTACGCAGAGTGATAACGGTAATATCCCTGGAAGCATTAGCAGTCTTGCAGGTGCCTCAAATGAAGTTGTGGCTAGAGCTGCAGCAACTGAGAGTACCGTTGTGGAAGATCAAGACTTTAGATTTGGTTTAAGTACAGAGCAAATTATGCTAACTATGAGACAAAGAGGCGTAAATTTTGCAGAAAATAGTAGTAATAGAGATCCCTATACAAGATCTTTAAATGCTTTAGAAAAAACCATAGATTCGACTCATGCTATTCGACAAATTGGCAGAGGTATGACTATTTGGGTATCAGGTCTTTATACTCAAGGGCAACTCGATTCTATGTTTGGTAACCCAGCTATGAAAAATAAGCATTATGCTATAATGGTAGGTACCCATTATAAAGATGCAGCGACACAGCAAATATTTGGTGTAGCAGTTAACGTTGGATTTGGTAATTCAATCGCCAACACAGATAGAGACCTAAGAACAGATAATAAAGCAGCACAGCTCACGTTTTACTATAATAAAAAGCTTGATGAGGAAGGACGCTGGAAGTTTAGTTGGCACAATACTTTGATGCGCTCTATGGACCGTCACCAAAGGCCGTTTGTAGACACCACAACAGGCAGCAGACTAATCGCAATTGGTAATGGTGTTACCTATGAATTTTCATCCAGCGCAGAAGTCAGCTATAAACATGAGTTTTCTAAGGATAACTTCATTAAACCTTTTACTGCATTTAATTACGTATACAATAAAGAAATGGCATACAAGGAAGACAATGTTGGAAGATTTAATAGGTCCAATGCTAGTGCAAGCACAGATCAAGTTGGATTACAATTTGGTTTTAAATCAAGCATCGGACATAAACTAAGCGAAGCAAAAACTTTAGTGGTAATGCCAAAAATATCTTATACCATTTTTACAAAAATGGGTCACACTGTACAACCAAGCACAAACATAAACAGTGGCCAAACAGCAATTGGGCAATCTGGTACACCAGGTAGACATTTGTTAAGCGCAACCATGGCTGTTGGTGTCGTTGATTATGAAACAAATATGACTACAAGATTTGCCTATACAGGAAATTTGCAAAAGCACAAAAGAAGCCATGAGATAATGCTTGACTGGGGCATGAAGTTCTAACAGAAAACTGAGACAACTCTTTAGAAGCTATGTTATTTAAGTAACTCTTTTTCAAGCTCTCTCAAATTTTCATCAGACCTTAGTTCAATAAATTTTGCTTGCGGATAAATATCTTTTAAAAATGTAATCTGACTAGCTACACGCTTTTCAAAACCCCACATATAGCAAAGCAGCCTAAAGCTTATAGTTTCCCTACAGTAAGGTGCCCGGTCATCTATTTGCGAATCTTTATTAAACAACCTCTTTACACTACGCCAATAGCACAACCAACGCGGATAATTAAAATATAAAACCAAATCAGCACGGCAATAACGCATTTCTAATGATCTTACCGCATTACCATCAATAATCCAGGTTTCAAAATTCACAATTTTTTGTTGAATTTCTAGAAACTCTTGGTAATCGCGCTCTACCCAATTAGATTCAAAAAAATGCTTATCCAAATGATATAAAGGAATATTACAATGTTTGTGCAACTTTAATGCAAAAGTCGATTTACCACCGCCAGAGCGACCGAAAATCATAATCCTGAGTGGAATTTTTTGCATAGACTCTATTTCGTGAATTTTAGATCCTGAAACAAGTTCAGGATGACAGCTATTCTTGAAATCCATACCAACCATACTCGCCATACTAAACTTATTCAGTTATCTTGATAAAAACAATCCAGCATACGACTATTTAGAAAAACTGCGCTATTTCCACTCAACACCTAGTTAGTCATGCTGAACTTGTTTCAGCATCTAATAAAATCATAATCTATAATGTCTCATATAGATCATTCCACTGCGGATTAATAGATTCTATCAAATTTATTTTCCAATCGCGATGCCAGTTTTTTAATTGCTTTTCGCGTGCAATTGCTTCCTGTGGAGTTTTATAATTTTCAGCATAAACTAATTTCATAAGATTATATTTCTTACTAAAACTTAAAACAGTTTTTTGCCTATGTTCATAAATTCTTCTTGCAATATTACTGGTTACACCAATATACAAAACTACTCTTGGTTTATTTGTAATAATGTAAACATAAAATGTTGTCACCTATTTACGAAACAAGATCTACCTCAGCTTGCAAATTATTTATCGCTTCCTCCAAAGAAACAACCAATTGCTGTTCTCCGCCTAATTTGCGAATAGCAACAGTCCCATCTTCAGCTTCTCGCTTACCCACCACAAAAATATATGGAATTTTTTGCAAAGAATGTTCACGCACTTTATATGGAATTTTTTCATTGCGAATATCAAGCTCAGCTCTAAAACCTTTATCACGCAATTGCTGAACCACAGTTTCTGCATAAGTATTAGCATCACCTGTAACGCTTGCCACAACCACTTGTACTGGAGTCAACCACAAGGGAAACTTACCGGCATAATGTTCAATTAATACGCCAATGAAACGTTCAAATGTTCCAAGCACAGCACGGTGTAACATAACAGGGCGGTGTTTTTGCCCATCTTCACCAATGTAGTTAGCATCCAAACGCTCTGGCAAACAATAATCTACCTGTAAGGTTCCACACTGCCATTCACGACCAATCGCATCGCGCAAAACAAACTCAAGTTTTGGTCCGTAAAATGCTCCTTCACCTGGATTCAAGCTATATTCAATACCTGAAGCAGTTGTTGCTTCTTTCAAGGCTTTTTCGGCCTTATCCCAAAGCTCATCTGATCCTGCCCTGGTTTCAGGTCGATCGGAAAATTTAACTTTAAATTCAGTAAATCCAAGATCTTGGTAAATCCCCTTTAGTAAATCACAAAAACTTTTGGTTTCTGAAATGATTTGGTCAGGTGTGCAAAAAATATGGGCATCGTCTTGCACAAAATTACGCACTCGCATAATGCCATGTAATGAACCACTTGATTCATTACGGTGGCAACAACCAAACTCAGCCATCCGCAATGGCAAATCCCGGTAGCTTTTAATACCTTGTTTAAAAATTTGAATATGAGCTGGGCAACTCATCGGCTTAATTGCTAGAACCTTTTCATCTTCAGCTTCTGCAGTGAACATGCTGTCGCGGAATTTTTCCCAATGACCAGAGGCTTCCCATAAAGACTTGTCTAGCAATTGCGGAGTTCTTACTTCCACATACCCT
Organism: Candidatus Finniella inopinata; assembly: GCA_945860985.1. GTDB lineage: Bacteria > Pseudomonadota > Alphaproteobacteria > Paracaedibacterales > CAITNM01 > CAITNM01. The sequence goes on along the minus strand of CAMASM010000030.1, from coordinate 4,030 downwards.
GATTTTTCCAAGCGACGGCGCATAAAATTTTCTAATAGGCGATAAATAGTCCAACCTTTTGGATGCCAAAATACTGAACCAATCGCTTCTTCCTGCAGATGAAATAATCCAAGATCTGCGCCTAATTTACGGTGGTCACGTTTTTCAGCTTCTTCTAACATATGCAAATAATCATCAAGTTGCACTTGAGTAGCCCAGGCTGTTCCATAGACACGCTGCAACATAACATTACGGTGATCACCACACCAATAAGCACCTGCTAACTTCATAAGCTTAAATGCATGCCCTACCCTTTTAGTGCTTGGCAAATGCGGACCACGGCACAAATCAATAAATCCACCTTGACGGTACAAGCTAATTACTTGACCTTGAGGTATTCCTTCAATAATTTCTGCCTTAAAATTTTCCCCCATATCTTTGAAAAATGGCACGGCGTCATCACGATTCCACTCTTCGCGCACAATCGCAATATCTTGATCCACCAAGTCATGCATGCGCTTTTCAATTTTGGAAAAATCATCAACTGACAGCGGCGTTTGTGGCGCAATATCATAATAAAAGCCATTTTCAATAGCAGGCCCAATGGTAATTTGAGTGGTGGGGTAAAGCTCTTTTATAGCCTGGGCAAATAAATGCGCCGCATCATGGCGAATAATTTCTAGGCCTTCATCACTATTTTTGGTGACTATATCTATGGTTGCAGAATCCGGAACAACTTGATTTAAATCTTTTAAATCTCCATTAACGCGAATCGCTACCGCATCTTTAGCCAACTTGGGCGAAATAGCAAAGGCAACTTCCTCACCTGTTGGGGAACCTTCAAAAACTCGTTTTGAACCATCTTTTAAACTTAGGGCAACCATAAAAATTAAGAGCTAGATAACTAGCTCTTTTGTAACACGAAATGCTTGTTTTACCAAAGAATAACTCTAAATTTTTCGTTAAATCAAAGGAGCATTAACATCAATCTCTTCCAATTCTTTTAACAGCTCAGCTCCTAAAAGTTCAGCAGCAGTTCTACTGCCAACTTCTTCCTTTTTTTCTTTTTCACTTGCCAAATAGCTACTGAAGCTAAGAACTGGTGCATTAAGATTGAATGATGATATTAGTACAAGATTTACGTCCCCCTCATCAGCATCTTCACCAGCAAGTTGCTCAATATATCGTTTTTTCGCAGCTCTTTTTTCTTGCCGTTCCAGCCATTTTTGCTCTCCAGCTTTCCATTTTTCAAGGTCTCCACCTAGAAATTCTCTTTTATTCCCCATATCATCAAACGTACTATCTGCGCCGTTTCTCTTTGCAACTACTTTTAGCAATTCTTCTATTTCTGTAGAATCATATTGCCTGGAACCCGGTAGAGATTTCCCAGATCTCCTACCTCTCCTTCCTTCTCCAGTTGCCATTAATTGTTCAAGGTTTCCCATTTGTTCCTGACTTAAAGTTCTTCCGTGTCTAGGTTTACCACTGACTTTTGGTAGATGTTGTAAAAGCAAACATTCTTCTTCTGCTCCTGCACATATCAAACTCGACGTATTTAATTCCATAACCAAACTAAAAATTAATCCGTAAATATACTTATTCATATTTTTCCTCTCCCAATTAAAAATTAGCTCAACCCAAATACTAAACTAAACTTATTAATAATTTACTAATTTTTTATCGATAATAGCAATCAACTTGTTATTATGTAATCACCTAAATTAAGTATGCAACAGAGTATCTTAAAAGTAGGCTAAATTTTATATGTTATAGCAATATTGACCAAACATCACTTTTCAGGCATATTTTCTCAATAAGGGCCTGTAGTTCAGTTGGTTAGAACACCCCGCTCATAACGGGGATGTCGTAGGTTCAAGTCCTACCGGGCCCACCAGCACCTAGTTGAATTAAAAAAATCGTGTTATGTTAGGCAGTCACTTAAGGTTAAGTTAAAACGTGCCGCATTTACATTGCAATTCACACAATCACCTAGCCAATCATGCAACTTTCGCCGCAGTGTGTACTGCCATAATTTTAGTTACAACAAAAACCTTTGCTTGGTGGTTTAGCGGCTCTTTAACAATTCAAGCATCTTTATTAGATTCATTATCCGATTTACTAAGCTCAATGATTAATTTTTTTGCGGTACGCTATGCTAGAAAACCAGCGAACGATGAATATCGTTTTGGCTATGGTAAGGCAGAAGCCTTGGCTGGTTTTTTACAATCTATTTTAATTATTGCAAGTACTTTTTGGATAGTATGGCACGCCTACCAACACCACCAGATGCTCGAAAAAATCTCATATCACAGATTAGCCCTTGTGGTAATGGTAATTTCTACCATACTAACATTATGTTTGGTAATATTTCAGCTTTATACAATAAAACGCACTAATTCTATTGCTGTTAAAGCAGATTTAATACATTACCAAGCAGATTTACTTAGTAACGTTGCTGCAATCATCGCCCTAATTGCCATGTCATGGTTTGAAATTGGTTGGATTGACACTGTATTTGGAGTAGGTATTGCCATATTTTTATTGTATGGAAGCATAGCTATTTTAAAGCAAAGCTTTAATATTCTAATGGATAAAGAGTTACCAAAATCAATACGCCAAAAAATCATTAAAATCATTCAAGCGCACACCAAAGTAATTGATGTCCACGAGCTAAGAACCAGAAGTGCAGGACATATAGATTTTATACAACTGCATATTACCCTAGATCCATCATTAAGCTTGCAGGAAGCGCACATTATCGGTGACGAAGTTGAAGAAACGTTTCAGAACACTTATCCACAATCAGAAATTCTTATTCACCTTGACCCCGAAGGTTACCACCCAAAAGTAAAAGAAAGTTAAAAATATGACTCCCGCAGGACAGCTTGCCAGTATTATAGAGCTTGTTGAAAAAATTCAATTGCATCCACAAAAACCAGCTGACTCAGTTATGCAAAGCTATTTTAGGAACCGCCGCTATATTGGCAGTTCTGACAGGCGCGCAATAGGTGATAATGTTTACGGAGTGCTAAGACACTACCTCGGGCTAAAAAATGCTTTAACTGTTACTTCCGAACGTTTATTAGTTTTTGCTTACTACCTACTTGTCCAAAAAGTTACACTTAGTGAATTAGAGCAACTAGTAGGGCACGGATATGGACCTGCTCCTTTATCTGAAAATGAACTATTATTTCTAAGTGAGCTCAAAACCTACAACCCTTTCGCAATGCCTAAATGGTTAGAAGAAGCAATTAATGACGTACAGTTAATTGAAAGCCTACATGAACAAGCACCATTTGATATTCGAATTAATTCCTTAAAAAACACACGCGATATTGTTTTAAAAGAACTTATCACAGAGGGATTTGATGCCACAGGAACTCCCCTTAGCCCAGTTGGTATTCGCCTTGGCAAACGTCAACCTCTAAATACCCATAACCTATGGAAAGATGGCACGTTAGAAGTGCAAGACGAAGCTTCACAAATAGTTGGCCTTTTATGTGATGCTAAGCCGAGTATGCAAGTGCTTGATTATTGCGCCGGAGCGGGTGGTAAATCCCTAAGTATGGCTGCGAGCATGCAGAACAAAGGTAATCTTATTTTGTGTGATATCCACCCTCACCGTCTGCAAAGGGCCAAGGAACGCTTGCGCCGTGCTGGCGTAACCACCTATCAATTAAAAGATATTAATCAAGATAATAGTTGGTTTAAGAGGCAGCAAAATCGTTTTGATAGAGTTTTAGTTGATGCCCCATGCACAGGCACAGGCACCTTACGCCGTAATCCAGATTTAAAAAATCGCTTAGAACGTTCTGACCTTGAAGAACTCAGTGCATTGCAACGCAAAATTTTAGAGCAAGCGCAAAAATTTGTTAAGCCTGATGGACGTTTAATTTATGCAACTCGCCTGTTCTAAAATGAAGTGCAACACCATAAGATGTTAGTTGAAATACAAACAAAAAAATGGAGTTGCATTTGGAAAAATATCACCACTTATCTTATGAGGAAAGAGTGAAAATAGCGAAGCTTTGGCAATCGAAGTCCTCAATCA
>CAMASM010000029.1 GCA_945860985.1 Candidatus Finniella inopinata | reverse complement strand
CTGAAGACGCCGACGACGATGATGCAAATGACGATGATAGTGATCCAGATGATGATGAAGGCGATGACGCAAACGCCGATGACGATGATAGTGAAGATGATGATGGTGGCGCCAGCGACGATGCTGGTGAAGACTCTGGAGATGATGCGCCTTCTGCAGGAAGTGATGCCACAAATGCAGCAAGTGGTGCAGAAAAAGCAATAGAAGGTGACCTAGAAAAAAAAGCAGGAGATTTATTAGGGGGCCTTTTCGGCGGAAAATCAAATAGTGATGATGCGCCTGCAGCGGCAAGTCCCACCAAAAAAAAACCAGCAGCAAAAGCAAAGAAAAAACCGGCTAAAAAGAAAAAGCCAAAAAAAGCTGCAAAGAAAAAGCCTGCCAAAAAGAAACCAGCGGCAAAAGCAAAAGCAGCTAAGGGAAAACCAGGATCCGCTAAGGGAAAATCAGGACGTTTATCAAGAGCAAAAGCAAAAGTAAGTGGAGCAGCAAGTTCAGCCAAAAATAAAGCAAGAAACGCGGCAAATGCAGCTAAAAGCAAGTTCTCGAGTTTTTTCTCAGGATAAGGAAAAAACGCAATAAAAAAGCCGTTATAGGTGCTTAATCTAAAGCATTTTTCGCAGCGGCAAAAATAGTAGTCTTATCCAGATTTTAAGCAGTTAGTAGTTTTTTAACTTATTAATCGTAAAATATAATCAAAGTAATATTTAAAGTTTATACGTATGAAAATATTTTTTTACATTTTAATTGGCCTGTTTTGTTTTAGTGATACCTCAACACTATACGCCTCTGATGATGATGGTGATGTAGCAGTAGATGATGCTCCAGTAGATGATACTCCAGTAGATGATGCTCCAGTAGATGATGCTCCAGTAGATGATGGTCAGGATCTAAGTAGTGGAGGAGGAGGCGATGGAGGTAGTGGCGGAAATGATCCAGCAGCCGCAGATGATCAGGCAGCTGCAGATCAGGCGGCCGCAGATCAGGCAGCCGCAGATGAAAAAGCAGCCGCAGCAGAAGAGAAAAAGAAGGAAGCTGCTGCTGCTAAAGCGGCAAAAGCAACAGCAGCAAAAAATAAGAAGGCAGATACTGCTATGAAAAAAGCCATAGCAGCAGAAAATAAGGCAGCTACTGCTATGCAAAAAGCCGCTGCAGCAGAAACGAAAGCAGATACTGCTATGAAAAATGCGGAAGCAAATGAAAAGAATGCAACTACCCCAGAAAAGAAGAAACCTGCAGCCGTTACTCTAAAAAAAGCAGCTAATGGCGTCAAGAAAGTGGGTATTATGGTAAAGAAAGCAGCTAGCTCTGTAAAAAAAAGCAGCTACTGCAATAAAGAAAGCAGCAGCAAATAAAGATTTAGCTCCTGATCAAAAGAAAGCCGCTACTACCGCCACGAGAAAAGCTGATGCTGATATCAAGAAGGCTGATGCTGATATGAAGAAGGCTGATGCTGATATCAAGAAAGCAACAGCAGACATGAAGAGAGCTGATGCTGACATCAAGAAGGCGGGTGCCGATGCAAAAAAGAAAAAGGCCGCTGATGCTAAAAAGAAAAAGGACGCGGCGGCTGCTAAAAAGAGAAAATCTTCTTCTGCTCCTAAAAATTCAAAAAGACAAAGAGTAAAGTAATAGCCATGCCCCGCTAAGGGGCATCTATTTATTTAGGTTGTTTAACTTAAATCATTTAACGCGGCACTCACTACCCGTCACTTTTGATTTATTCGCAAAACTTAGAGCCACGACCACTCTCGCGTCATAACGAGACCGCAAAGCGGTCGTGGTTATCCAGTGTTTATATTCAATATTGATTAATTGCACTGGACTGCTACGCCCTTTCAGGGCTCGCAGAGACGGATTTTTGTGCTTAAACAGCGAATCCCGGATCAGGTCCGGGACTAAAGTTTTGCCTAGTGTGTGATAGGGTGATAAAAAGTGACGGGTAGTGAGAAAAATACCAGCTAATTAGTAATTTTTTAACCTATTAATCATAAAATATAATCAAAGTAATGTTTAAAGTTTATGCATATGAAAATATTTTTTTACATTCTAATTGGTCTATTCTGCTTTAGTGATAGCTTAGTGTTATACGCCGCCGATGATGATGACGATCAGGGGGGTGATGAGCAGGCGGCAGTAGAAGAAGAGGACGCGCCAGCACCTGATGATCAAGGAGATGATGGTCAGGATCAAGGTGCCGGAGCAGATGGTGGCGATGATGACCAGGCAGCCCCCCCACCAGTGAAAAAAGCTAAAGGTAAAAAAGGCAAGGGTAAAAAAGCTAAAGGTAAAGGCAAGGGTAAAAAAGGCAAGGCAAAGAAGAAAGCAAAGAAGAAGGTGAAGAAGAAAGCGAAGGCGAAGAAGAAAAAGCATAATGCTAAAAAACGGAAGAAAAAATAAGAATAAAAATCGTTTAGGAAAAGAAAATAATAGCTATGCCCCGCTAAGGGGCGACTATACCAAGACTCCTATAAAATAGTACTGTCATGCCGAACTTGTTTCGGCATCTATTGGCAAGATCCTGAAATAAATTCAGGATGACTAGAACACTAACCATGATCATTTTATAGAAGTCTTGGTATAGTATTTTAGGAAACATTACCCAAGCTACAACTCTTTCCTAACAGTTCTTAACACTGAACTAATTACAGCCGCAATTGGTAATGCTAATACTATACCAATGAACCCAAACCAAGTAGCGCATGCCAGCAAACTAAACAAAATCCATACAGGGTGAACACCAATGCGCACACCAACCAATTTAGGGGTTAGAAAATTACCCTCAATTGATTGCACTATAAGAAATACCAAAGCTATAGACATTAAAGGGTTCCAGGTTCCACTAGCGCTTAAGTGAATAAACACACTTAACAAAAAGCCAATAAAAGCTCCAACATAAGGAATAAATGAAATAAACCCTGTAAATATACCTACAAAAACAGCGTTCTTTAATCCTACAATGGTCAAGCCAATCGCATACAAAATTGCCAAAATAAAACACACCAGCATCTGCCCCCTAGCATAGCTAGAGAGGGTAACATCAATTGCCTGTGCATTTGTTATAATTCTTTGCGCATATTTTTTTGGTAATAATCCCTTCGTGCACTCAACAAAAAATGGCCAATCTTTGAGCAAATAAAACATCACCACAGGGGTTAATACAACTAAAGAAACTACGTTAGCAAGCGCTAAACCATTGCTTAAAATTTTAATAATAAACTGCACCAGCCAAGTCATAACACTACCAAATTGACCACTCAATTGAGACTTAATTTGAGCAATATCTTCTTGTGGTAAACGTTCTGCAGCAAAATCCATAACTGGATTAATTAAGCTATAAAAATGCCGCACAAGGTCTGGCATATTTTGGGACAATACCACAAACTCTCTGTGCAAAAATGGTATAGCCACCATAGTCAACACACCTAAAAATACAAGTACTGCCATAATCATTACAAACGCACCTATGCCTCGCGGAATGCGCCATTTATTAAGAATGGTTACAGGAGAATTAAGTATGTATGCACCAATAAACCCAGTTATAAAAGGTACCAATATATTACCAAGACTATACAATCCAAAGACCAACAGTAAAACTATCACTATGGTTACCACCAAAGAATTCTTCATCAATTTACTCACTGCTCTTGCATTGTTTGCACCTCTAGTGCATCAGCATTTTGCCTTAAAAGCAACTGATCACCAGATTTAACCGTACCTTCTAAAATTTTCAAGGCTATCGGGTCTTGTACTGTACGCTGAATCACACGCTTTAATGGGCGCGCACCATAAACTGGATCGTAACCTGTTTCACAAAGCCAAGCAATTGCACTGTTATCCCAAGTCAAGTGCAATTGTCGATCTTCCAAACGCTTTTCTAAATTCTTTAATTGAATTTCCACAATCTGTGCCATATCTACTTTTTGCAAACGATTAAAAATAAGTATTTCATCTAAACGATTAAGAAATTCCGGACGAAAAGCTTCGCGCACAGATGCCATTACCTGATCGCGCACTTTTGGCACTATCACGCTTTCATTTTCAGGCTGATGCACTAATGCAGCCGATCCTAAGTTTGAAGTTAGAATAATAATTGAATTTTTAAAATCAACCTTACGACCTTGCGAATCCGTCAAATGACCATCGTCTAAAACTTGCAAAAGAATGTTAAACACATCACGATGTGCTTTTTCAACCTCATCAAACAAAATTACCGAATAAGGCTTACGACGAATTGCTTCGGTTAGCTCGCCACCCTGTTCATAGCCAACATAACCAGGAGGCGCCCCAATTAACCTGGCAACACTGTGTTTTTCCATATATTCAGACATATCTATGCGAACTATATTAGATTCGTCGTCAAACAAAAATTCAGCCAAGGCTTTACAAACTTCTGTTTTACCAACTCCTGTTGGCCCTAAAAATAAGAACGATCCCATCGGTCTATTAGGATCTTGTAGTCCAGCACGCGAACGTCTTACGGCGTTACCAATTGCTTTAATAGCTTCATTTTGACCAACTACTCGTTTGTGTAAACATTCTTCGATCTTTAAAAGCTTGGACTTTTCTCCCTCCAGCATTTTTTCAACTGGAATGCCCGTCCAACGCGCAACAACCAAAGCAATATCTTCAGCTGTAATTTGTTCTTGAAAACTAGCTTTATTGCCGTTTTGCTGAAATGCATCTAGCTTTGCTTGCAAGTTTGGAATTTTACCATACATAATTTCACTCGCGGTTGTCAGATCACCACGACGTTGGGCAATTTCGGCATCAGACCTTAACTTATCAATTTCTGCTTTTATACGGCGAGTTTCCGCTATCGATTGCTTATCCTGTTGCCATATTTTAGAAAGTTCCTGTGATTTACTCTCTAACTCTTTAAGCTCAATCTCTAATTTTTCAAGACGCTCTTTAGATGCAGGATCTGTTTCTTTTTTAAGAGCTTCACGTTCTATTTTCAATTGAATGATTCTACGGTCTAACTCGTCAATATCCTCAGGTTTAGAATCTACAATCATACGCAAACGGCTTGCCGCTTCATCCATAAGGTCAATCGCCTTATCAGGCAAAAAACGATCACTAATATATCGGTTAGAATATGTACATGCCGCAACTATTGCACCATCACTTATGCGAATACCGTGATGCAATTCGTATTTTTCCTTAAGACCTCGCAAAATCGAAATACTGTCCTCAACGGTTGGCTCATCAACCATGACTGGCTGAAAGCGTCTTGCTAAAGCTGGATCTTTTTCAATATGCAAACGATATTCATCTAATGTTGTAGCACCTATGCAATGTAAATCCCCCCTAGCTAAAGCAGGTTTTAACATGTTTGAGGCATCCATAGCACCATCAGCTTTACCTGCGCCAACCACAGTATGTAATTCATCAATAAATAAAATAACATCTGCACCTTCTTTGGTAATTTCTTTAAGCACTGCCTTCAAGCGCTCTTCAAAATCTCCACGAAATTTTGCCCCTGCAAGCAATGCACCTAAATCGAGCGACATTAGCCGAGTATTTTTAATCAACTCTGGTACATCACCATTAACAATCCTCAAGGCCAAACCTTCAACAATTGCGGTCTTCCCTACCCCTGGTTCACCAATCAATACAGGGTTGTTCTTAGTACGACGGGTCAAAACCTGAATGGTTCTACGGATTTCTTCATCACGCCCAATTACAGGATCAAGTTTTCCTTTTCTGGCAAGATCAGTTAAATCATGAGCATATTTTTCTAAGGCTTGAAGATTTTCATCAGCAGTTTGACTGTCCATACTTTGGCCCTTTCTTATTTCATTAATGATTGCATTAAATTTAGGGGGGGTAATATTATTCTTTTCAAATAATTCCTTAGTAGGCGATGATATACACATGGCAAGCATGACCATATCGACCCCTACGTATTTGTCTTGAATTTTTTTTGCATTCGCTTCAGCCAGCTCAAGAATCTGAGCGAGCTCAACAGAGAGGTACATTTGCCCTAAAGCACCTGTTACCCTTGGTTGTTTTTTAATCTGCTGTTCACATTCACTAGTAAAATTAGCTAAATTGCCGCCAGCCTTTTCAATTAACCTTATGGCAATATTATCAGACGGCTGTAGCAACGCCTTCAGGACATGCCACGGTGTCAGTTGCTGGTGTTGATTTGCCGTCGCTTGTTGTTGCGCTAACTGTAGTGCTTGTTGCATCGATTGAGTAAACATTTCGGGATTCATTTTGCCCCTCCATAGTTTCGCGTTGTACTTTTTCAGTTGCTGTACGTTCCTGCACCATACGGTCATGCAAACGCTCATTTAACAAGCGTTGGTAATGATCAGCATGCTGATGAAACCCTTCAGCTGCTACTCTATCACCAGATGATAACATTTCGCGAGCTAAATTGTTAAATTTATCGACAAATTGACGAATAAACTGAACATTATGACGACATCTAGAGTCAATCTTATCAATATCTATTGTCGTATTACCAAAATTTTCTTGCGGCACATTCGGCCGATGTCTCCCCTTCATCCGGGGCTTACGCGCATTATGCATTTTCATTGTCAATTTAATAACCACTTATATTAACGTTTGGAAAAATTCGTGATCGCCATTATATTTTTCAGACATGCGATCATAACTATTACGCCTTAGCGTATCTTATATACTAATGATTCATTTTTTGATTGCCAAGAACTTTTTTGATTAGCGTAACTAAATAATCTGTATTATTGATGGATTGTTTTTAAAATTGCTTTCGCTGTCCTTTCTCCAGACTCTACTGCAGCTTCCATTGTACCAATACAATCTAAAATTGTTGTGTGCTCTCCTGCAAAAAATAATTTACCTTGAATAGGTTCAAATAGTTTTTTGTATTCAATCCCTTCTTGATAAGATTTTTTATCTAGATCTTCAGATAAAGTTATTGAATAGCCAGAACACGACCCCAACGCATAAATATCATCAAACCAGGAATGCATTACAGGGGTCGTGTAAGTTTCATAGAGTTGATTTTTTGCAGTTTCTAGCTTAGCGCAAAGATTGCCTGGTGGAAGATTTAGACCTTTTCTACAAATCTTCTCTATATTTGATATATTTTTGATGTTGGAGCTTATATAAAGCAAAGCAACGGTTTCATCATGGTTAAAAAAAGAAACTGAACTATCTGTTATAATAGACGTGTAATGCCTAAGTGTACTTAAATCTATAGGTAAGGCGACTTTGTAATTTTGGCCATATCCGATTTGTTGCATGAGAGACAATTTCTCTTGTTCTATACCAGCACCTAATAAATCAATATTTTTATAGGTTGATGCTGGAGCGGTAAGAACTACAAAATCATAAGATTTTGAAATACCTTCTTTAAAAGTGATATTTACTTTATTTTGTGTACTTTCGATTTTTACAATTGGCTCATTAACATATAGATTATCTTTTAAAATATCAGCCATCTTTATTATTAGGCGAGCATTCCCGCCAACAACACCGCTAAGCACTAAAGAATTAGGTGAATGTTCATACGCTTGATGCGCCTTTGCAATTCCTCCTTGTAACATAGCTATCAAGGTATCTATATTATGATAAATAGATTGTTGATAGGCATCTATACCTTCATATGCTCTCATTCTAGAAAGTAATGCTTGTTTTAAGGCCGGGTTACTTAAAAATGCTTTATCTATTAAATAACCAATTGATTTAACTTCTTGTGATATTTGATCAATGTATTCAAAAAAATTGTTATAATTTTGTAGGTGTTTATTTAAACAGTCTTTAAAATCTACATATTTTTTATTGTAATAAATAGATCCATTCAGTTGTATTTCTTTACTTTGGATTTCAAGGGAAAATTCGGATGCAAGTTTTAGGAAATGAGTAGCGTCTCCACCATCTGTAATATTTTGAGCTCCTAGTTCGAATACCGTCAGATCGCCACAATAATTTTTCATCCATATACTGAAGACTCTGCCACCAACTCTGTTACTCGCTTCAAATACATCAACCTTTAACCCTGCTTGATGTATACGATGGGCTGCAGTTAATCCTGCTAATCCAGCCCCAATTACAGCAATTTTAGGTTCTTCCATACCACTTTCTTTCTATACCTCTTTTTAGAAGCTGAAACCTAATAATATTGTTTGAGTATCAACTTGAGGTCTTTATTGAATCTAGAGGTAACTACATATTAAAGTGACATTTACACCCTTTCAAGAATAGGGTGAATTTCAGTAAAAAACCAACTAAATCAGATGCTGTTCTAGCAGTAAGCCTTTATGTTAAAGCAGATTAATTAACCTATAAACTCAACCATTTTCTCTAAAGACTTACTTGCCCCTTCAAATACCCTAAAAAATTGAGCGTAAATATGGATCATTCCTGGCTCTACATGCTGGGCTATATTGTTATTACCTGCTGCCTTTACTTTGCTTATAAATGTTTTTGCTTGAGCCTCTAAAGGATCGCACTCAGCTGAAATAATTAAAGTGTTCGGTAGTTTTGCTAATTGCTCAGGTGATGCAAGCATTGGAGATAAATAAGGATCATTTTTCGTATCTGATATTGCCTTTTCCAGAGACCCTACATATCCAATAACAAATTTATTTATTGAATCTTGAGTCAACAGGTACCCATTAGCGTAATCATTATCCGTTTCTTCTGGAATGCTCAAATCTAGAGCTGGATATAGCAATATATTTTTATGTGGTAAATCTTTGCCATTATCAATTAACCATAAATTCAAAGCAGTCACTAGATTACCACCTGCGCTATCACCTGCCATAATAATCTTAGCGTCTTTATCTATTCCAAAAGATGATCTGTTCTGCAAAACCCAATCATACACTGCTTTTACATCATCAAATCCAGCAGGATATACATGCTCAGGTGCTAATTTGTAATCCACAGCAATCACAACTGAATTTGTATTACTACAAAGCCTTCGACATAATTCGTCATGAGTGTTAAGGTTACCGCGTGCCCAACCACCCCCATGCACATAAACAATAACTCTATCCTGCTTCGGTTCATGATTTCTATACATTCTAAATGGTATATCTCCATTTTTACTTTCAATTGCCCCATCTTTAACGGTTTCAATTGGAGTTTGGCCCCCAGCAAAATGTTTAGCAAATGCCTCGTAAGCTTTACGTAAACCCGTATTTGGATTTTTTGGATCTGCCTTTGCTACAGCTTCTAAAGCAATAGCTGGAGATTCGTGTAAAAAGATATTTGCACCAGGACTTAATTTTTTATTTACAACAAAACTAGCCCCGGGTTTCTTGTACTTAGCATATAAATCAGCACCTGCAGCAAAAGAAGTTAAATTAGCTAGCAGAGCTAGGCAGATAAACACTTTTAAAAACATAAATTTCTCCTTAGGCTGTTAACAAAATAGTTATTCAACACATTAATAATAAAGCCAAAATTTTGTTAATGTCCAAAATTTTACCACCTAAACCAAAAAAATAATTTACGAATTTATTGGTAAGAATGTTAGAATTCAAAAACTCCAAAGAATACACTTATGAACATTGCATTTGTTTACCCAGGACAAGGATCACAAGTTATTGGCATGGCACAAGACCTTTACGATAATTTTGCCAACGCAAAAGAAGTACTTGATACTGCCTGTAGCATTTTAAAACAAGACTTAAAAAAAGTAATGTTTGAAGGCCCATCAGACCAATTAACCCTTACCGAAAACACACAGCCAGCGTTACTTACGGCCAGTTTAATGGCGCAAAAAGTTTTAGAAAATGAATTGGGAAAACCAATTAATGCTATTGCCAAAGCCCTTGCTGGACACTCTTTAGGTGAATACTCAGCATTAACAGCATCTGGATGTTTTTCCCTAGAAGATGCCGTAATGTTAGTTAAGTTGCGTGGTAATGCTATGCAAAGTGCTGTGCCAGTGGGTCAAGGCGCTATGGCTGCAATCATAGGATTAGAAATGCCACAAGTTGAAAGCCTTTTAAAGTCTTTACCGAACACGAACGAATCTGTTGAAGTTGCTAACGATAATTCCCCTGGCCAGATAGTGATAAGTGGGCACTTAAATGCAGTGCAATGGGCAATTGAAAAAGCAAAAGAGATGGGAGCAAAAAGAGCACTTCCTTTACCAGTAAGCGCTCCATTTCATAGTTCCTTAATGTTTCCTGCAGCTAACATAATGGAACAAGCGTTGCAATCTGTACAAATCAAACCAATGCAGGTAGAGGTTTATGCTAACGTTACAGCTAAAATTTACGGTCAAGATGAGGTATGTAATCTGCTTGTAAAACAAATTACTGAGAGAGTGCGTTGGGTAGAGTTAATTAACAATATGGCAAATTCAGGTATTGATACGTTTGTGGAAATTGGTACAGGTAAAGTGCTTTCAGGACTAATCAAACGAATTGTACCTGAGGCAAATATTTATAATTTTGGCAAAGCCGATGAACTTGATGCAATCAAGAAACTGTGGGCATAACCACAATGTTAATTATATACACAACCATTTCAAATGCAGAACAGGCTGAAGTGATTGCTCAAACATTGCTTACTGAGCAATTAGTTGCCTGCGTCAATATGTGGCCAATTAATTCAAGGTATACATGGAATGGGAAAATTGAAAAAACATCTGAAATAGCTATGTTGTTAAAAACAAAAGAAACGTGCCAAGAGTCAGTATACCAGCGTTTAAAAGAATTACATCCATATGAATGCCCTGCCATTATTACGCTAGATGTAAAACAAACCAACCCAGATTTTGCCAATTGGGTTGAAACTCAGACAAATTACAAATGTTAATGTTTGAAGATATCCCCCCATTCGCTCAAAAGAATGATGAGGGTTTTTGTTTTTGGGTAAAAGTCACACCCAAAGCTGCAAAAAGTCGCATTGGTAGCTTGGTAGACGGCATCAACAACAAAAAAATATTGAAAGTTTATGTAACCGCACCTCCTACTGATAACCTAGCAAACTCAGCAGTAATTGAGGTATTATCTAGCTATTTTCACAAACCAAAATCAAAAGTTTTAATTATTAGCGGCCTAACTGCGCGTGAGAAACGAATTCA
Source organism: Candidatus Finniella inopinata (assembly GCA_945860985.1). GTDB lineage: Bacteria > Pseudomonadota > Alphaproteobacteria > Paracaedibacterales > CAITNM01 > CAITNM01. Next base: position 7,997 of record CAMASM010000029.1, on the reverse strand, counting down.
AATATTAAGCTAATTGGGATTTATCGACGCCAAAAACCTGGAGACAATAGTACTAATGCAGTAAGTAATTCCAAGCGCCCTAAAATCATTCCTAGCATTAAAAATACTTTTGAAAAAATAGGAATTTGATCAACATTGCTAACCGGCCCCAAAATGCTTCCCAAACCTGCGCCAATATTACCAATAGCAGCAACTGCCCCAGAGATTGAACTAACAAAATCAAGCCCTGTTAATGACAATAAAATTGCCAGTATGGCTATTGATACTAAATACAAGCCAATAAAAGTAAATACAGATGAAACTAGCTGATCCGAAATTTTTTGCCCTTGAAACATCGGTATGAAAACCCCATGTGGCCTCCTTAGTTGCTTTATGTGATTACGAATAAAACTACCAATAATTTGAAAACGAAATATCTTAATTCCACCAGCTGTTGAACCTGTGCACCCACCAATAAATGACATTAAAAAAACCATTGTAATAACTGTCGGCCCAAAATCCATATAATTAAACAATACAAATCCGGTTGTAGTAATCGTAGAAACAGCGACAAAACATCCCTTGCGTATACTAGAAAGCAAAGGCTCACCTTGCACAATCAAACAGATACTCAAAAAAATACAAGCACAACTTAGTACCTTTAGGTATCCCCTTAATTGCTGATCACGAAAAACGCTTTTATAATCACCTTTCCAAAGGCGAATATAAAGCAATAACGTACCTCCACCTATAACCATTAAAGCCATTAGAATCATTTCAACAGCAGCACTATCAAAAAATAGCATGCCGTTACTTCGTGTAGAAAGCCCTCCTGTTGAAATGGCCGAAGCTGCATGGCAAAAAGCATCAAAACTTTCTAAACCACACAATTTTAAGCCGCCATAACCAAGCAAAGTAAATAGCGTATAAGCATATAAAATTCCAGCAGCAATTTGCGAGACCCTTGGTAGTATTTTTTCTGAACGATCTGAAAATTCACTACGAAACAACTGCATTCCACCAATTCGTAATACAGGAAAGACAGTAATAGCCATTACGATAATACCAATTCCACCCAACCACTGCAAAATAGCACGCCACAAAATTAGTCCTTTAGGCAGTGCTTCTAAATTGCCGATTGTAGAAAATCCAGTTGTGGTTAAGGATGAAACAGACTCAAATAAGGCATTAATCAGTGTACAATCATAGGAAAGCCAATATATTGGCAAACAACTAAAAAAACTACATATTACCCACGAAAGAAAAGTTAATAAAAATGCTTCCCTAATTCCTAGTTTAATTTGAGTTTTTTGATAGTTGGTAAGAACAAATAGTGCACCAGTTCCACCTGTTATAAAAAATGGTAGCAAAAATTGATTCCACACCCCATCCTTACCGTTTAAAAACTCATAGCCAATAGGTAGAATCATAATGCTAGAAACACCTACCAGCATGGCGCCTATCACAAAGAATATCGCCCTCCAGTCGATCATTTTTTTGCTCGTTTAAACTGAAAATGATCCTTTAATGAATATGCTACGATATGCTGCACAGCCATATATTCCCATATTGCCGCAGGTGGCATGTTCATCAAAACATGACCTAAATAGCGCTGCCTCAATCCAAGCTTATTTGATGGAAGAGGCGACCCAGGTCTGTAAGTAAATTGCAGCAATACACCACCTTGCTTCATCACGCTTTTGCATGATTGAACTATTGCTTGCTGCTCTTGAAAACGCAAATTAACCATTGGTATCCCAGAAACAATCGTGGAAATTTTACCAATAACATGCTCCGGTAGTAATTTAATCATTTCTGAAGCATTACCTTCAATAACCATTGTTTGTGGAAATTTTTTCTTTAAAAATTTCACTAAAGACGGTTGCATTTCTAAAATAATAAGTTTTGATTCTGGTATACCCCTAGATAAAATTGCTGAAGTTAACCTACCAGTTCCAGCCCCTAGTTCGATTATATATTCGTCTTCTGCAGGCATCTCTACAAAACTTGAAATAGAAAGCGCTAGATTTTTTGAGCTTGGAAAAAATGCACCGGTCTTTAAAGGCGACTTTAACAAACTTTTAAAAAAAACTACATTTTCTTTATTTTTCATTATGCACTTAAATCATGTAAGTAACGTTTTTGAGTAAAGCGCCAAACAAAACCAGGAGGCACATTATTCCACAAAGAAGCTGCACGCTTTTGTAAAATATCCCCTTCCATAAATCTAATAGGTGAAACTGGGCTATAACTAACATGAACAATTGAACCTGTTAATGGGTTCAAAACATCCAATGCAGCTGAAATAATTTTTTCACGAATAGATTCACTCAAATTTAAAAGAGGAATAGCTGAAACTACGTAATCAACCTTACCGCCCCATGAAGCAGGTATAATTTTCCCTAGATTACAAGCATCTCCTGTGATTACCTTAAGCTCAGAATTTGGGTACATCTGCTGCAAAGAATTTTCCAAGAAATCAGACATCTGTTGATCAATCTCAACCATTGTTAGGGTTTCAATATTAGCTCCCCTGGCTAAAAGAGCTCTGGTTAACCTGCCAGTTCCTGCCCCAATTTCAACAATTTTAGTATCTGCATTTATGTTCAATTGCTTTGCAACTAAATCTGCTAGCCTCCAAGAAATTGGAGCAAACGTACCCAGCTGCGCAGGTGACCTTAGCCACTGCTTAAAAAACAACTTATTTTCAGCCGAGGTTATCGACTTAATGATTGCGCTACGTGCTAATGTCGTCATAATGTTTTTTATACAATGTTAGTTTACATTTTAGCTATATTAGTACGTGATCGCAAATGTCTATACAAGTTTCTAATTTAGTTCATCCATTTATTTGTCTCTCGGGTATGTATCCAATCGATATTTTTAGCGAAAAAAATAGAATAATTGCGATAACCGGCAATAATGGCAGTGGTAAAACTTCTTTTTTTAAATTGCTATTAAAAGAATTACAGCCAAAGCGAGGCAAGGTCATAGTTAATGGCGAAATATCTTTTTTAGGTACAAAAAATGGTTTAAAACCGCAAATTATTTTGCGCAAGCAACTACCATATTTTTCAACAACTGATACTCCATTTCCATGGCCGCAATTTCTAAATATACCATATCAGGAATTATCCGCAGGCCAGCAAAGATTGGTTGCCTTGTGGCTAATCTTACAGTCCACCAAACCGATAATTTTATTAGATGAACCATTCATGCACTTAGATGACAATGCAAGACATTTAGCTTGCGACTGGTTAAACTCAGTACTTGCTTTTGAAAAAACAATAATACTTAGTCACCACAATCTTGATGAACTAGGCAAAATAAACAATTTACAGATCATTGATTTAAACTGCTATTAATCTAATTTTCCTTAGCTTCTTCTGCAGGAACTGTAGGTGATTCCGATTGCTGCTCAGTAGCAGCACCTTCTTGACCCTTAATTTTGACATAATTAACAACCTTTCTAACACCAGAGACGTTACGGGCAATCTCAACCACTCGATTGACCTCAGTTTCATTTTGGCCAATTCCAGTTAGATAAACGATTCCATTACTAGTTTCAATTGTGTAGTTTAAGGAATAAAGATCAGATTCAAACAACAAGCTTGATTTAATACGAGTGGTAATCCATCCGTCTTGAGTTAATGACCCAAGAGATTCCTCGCCAACTGTTTCAATATTATTCAAAACATTTTTCACGCCCTCAACACCTTTAGTAAGACGTTCTGCTTCACTAGACCACGTTGGGTCTTGCACAACACCAGTTAATAACACCTCTTGATTTTGAACACTCACGGAAACTTTAGCATGCAAATCAGCATTAAAGTTATAAAGATTCGATTTTACCTTGGAGCAAATACCAGAATCACTAAATGTGCCCCCTATGCCTTTTTCACGAGTCGCCAGCATACCTACGGTAGCAGCACCTCCAATAACAAACGGAGCAACACAACCACTTAACCCCAAAAATAACGTTAAAACAATATAGTTAGTAAGAGACTTCTGGCAACCAAGCATTTTTATAATAACTAATGATTTCTGTTGCATATACTAAAACAACATCGAAGCGTTGGAAAGGGGGACGAATACTATAATCTTTATGTTGACTAATCCAAAATTCAAGCGATTGCTGAATGCGCAGTTGCTGCCTTGGCCTAATACTATAAGCAGCCTGCGTTAAGGATTTGCGATATTTAACCTCTACTGCAACTATCGTTAAGCCATCCAGCATTAACAAATCAATTTCTCCGAAAGGAGTTTTTAAACGGTTAGCGATGCAAAGCATACCAATCTCTTTTAAGTATTTTAAAGCTTGTTCTTCGGCATATATACCTTGAGCGTAACCTGTAGCAGGTTGGTTTTTTTTCAAAATTTTATCAATTCAAAATTATAAATAATTATAGTGACATAACCATTAACAAAAAATTAAATCCCGACAACATAAATATCAAAAAATTATCCTGTATTTTCTTGACTCTAAAGCTGTTTAGATTTATAGTTCTCTCAATGTCCCCATCGTCTAGAGGCCTAGGACGTCGCCCTTTCAAGGCGGGAACACGGGTTCGAATCCCGTTGGGGACGCCAGCAGTTATCAAGACTTTTTGGCTCTATATATTACCACTCCGGCTATTCACTCAAAGCGATTATAGAAAATAACCCCCCAAAAATGTCCGACAATGGATGATAAATCTTGTTCATGTGCTATTTATTTGCTACTTTTAAATATCAACAAATTACGCGATCTCAGCAATGCCACAACTCACCAAGGCAGTGATTGACAGAAGCTTTCACAAAGAAAGTGCATATATGGTATGGGATGACACTATAAAAGGATTCGGCTGTAAAATTCATCCGACTAAAAAAACCTTTGTCTATTACTTCCGCTCTCCCACAAACAAAAAGTTCTCTTACATTACGATTGGTGTGTATGGAGGCATCACCGTTGATGAAGCTCGAATACAGGCTAAAAAGTTTGCCCACAGTGTTCAAATAGAAAAAATTGACCCAAGGGAAATCAAAAAAGCAAAACAAATTGAAACACAGCAGTCTATTACTTTCGAAGAGTTCTGGCAGGTGTTTACAGAAAAATACATCAAGCAGCACCATAAGCCTTCTACGATTAATCGAGATTCTTCAAGAATTAAACTTTACATACTTCCTTTCTTTGGGAAAAAACCTATAACTGAAATCAATCGATTGGACATTTTTGCATTTAAAGATTCTTTATCTCATGTTAAGGGAACTTGTACAAAATGCCTTAGATTGTTAACTACAGCCTTTAACCAAGCAGAACTCTGGGAGTATATCCCATTAAATACCAACCCCTGTAAAGGTGTTCCCAAACACCCAGACAATAAAATGGAAAACTATTTAACAGACGAACAATTAGGGCAAGTAGAAAAAATACTCCTAAAAAGAGCAACTATGGGGACAGAATCTTCTTATACCATAAATGCACTCCGCCTGATTATTTATACGGGATGCCGCAAAGGGGAGATTTTATCATTACAATGGGAAGAGGTAGATTTAATACACAGTTGTCTGCGATTAAAAGACAGCAAGACAGGAAAACGAGTTATTCCATTAAATGACATTGCCAAGGGAATTGTTTTGAGTATAGAGAAAGAAGAAGACAATCCTTATGTGTTTTGTGGGGAGAAAAGTGGTACTCATCTAGTCAACATACAAACAGCATGGCAAGGGATTCGTATGGAAGCTGGAATCCCCCATGTTCGCATCCATGACCTCAGACACAGCTTTGCTTCTTTTGCAATTAATAATGGTGGAGTTAATCTGATTGAACTGAAGGATCTGTTGGGGCATAGAAATATAACAACAACAGAAAGATATATCCATCTCACAAACAAAAAACTACTTGATGCAACTAACAGAGTATTTACGCAAAAAATACAGCCAACCTGATAACTAAGCTTGACTTACTACTCTCCACCTTGATCTTTAAGCTCAGTTATTAATACCTGGCAGGTCATGCCTATGCCAGTATTTTCTTTGATAAAGGTGTTGAGTTTTTAGGCAATTGACTCGGTCGGCTGTTTGGCAAACTCGGTGGCAAGATATGTGTTAAACCTGCAAACCTATGTAGAGTCTGTTTTAAACCTGATTTTACGCAAAACCCAATGAACTCAAGGCTTACAAGGTGATGTTTTCCAGGTGTGCAGGTTTTTCATACCTAAACATAAGTCCCTTTCTAAAAATAAGAATATGCTTTTTATCATGTAAACCTGAAAATCTGAAAGAAGAATAATAAAAAATCTAATCTATATAAAGGGTTTAAGTATGTTTCAGGTTTAACACAGATTTCATAGGCTTCACCACAAAAAAGCAAGAATCAAGTAAAACTGCGATGTTCGGGGTTTTCCAGGTTTAACACAACACTCTGACTACAGTTTTTAATTTTTTTGGTAATATTTTAGTGTTAGCATTTTTTATCTGGGAGGATTTCCTTAATCATCACGGCCAGTAAATAGCATCACAATCTTCTTAAAATGAGTTTCTAGTTGGGTTAATTGGTTTTCCTATGAGAGAAAAAAAAGGTTAAATTGAAAATAACCTATCAGTAGGCTTTGTAATTCGATTTTGAAATACTCCTTGGTGTCTTCGATCCACTTTAGGAAAATTTTCTTAAAAATTACTGCTGGGTGATGGTTAATCAGGTGCATGTACAATTTTTCACAAATGGTAAAACCCTGGAATTTTTAAGATTATGTGTTAAACCTGCAAACCTATGTAGAGCCTGTTTTAAACCTGATTTTACATAAAACCTAACGAATTCAATGCTTACAAGGTGATGTTTTCCAGGTGTGCAGGTTTTACATACTTAAACATAAGTCCATTTATAAAATAAGAATATGCTTTTTACCATGTAAACCTGAAAATCTGAAAGAAGAATAATAAAAAATCTAATCTATATAAGGGGTTTAAGTATGTTCCAGGTTTAACACAGGTTTCATAGGCTTCACCACAAAAAAGCAACAATTAAGTAAAACTGCGGTGTTCGGGGTTTTCCAGGTTTAACACAACACTCTGACTGCAGTTTTTAATTTTTTTTTGGTAATATTTGGAAAGGTTAACACCCTTGAATTTGTCTGGGAAGATTTTATTAATCATCACGGCTAGTAAATAGCATCACAATCTTCTTTAAATGAGTTTCTAGTGGGGTTAATTGGTTTTCCTATGTAAAGGGGGTGGGTAAATCACAAAATAACCAGCCAGTAGCTTAGTTTAGCAATTTACTTCAGGGTAATGCTAATCCCAATGCCCAAATCACTCCAACTAAGATGTAGTAATCAGATTATTGAAAAAAAGGTAAAATCCAAACAGCACTACGAAAAAAAATAGCAGGAACAGGGGAACCTTGAAGCGCTCTTTGGTGTCTTTGATCCACTTCAAGAATTTTTCACTGGATTGCTTTGGATTTTTGAATTCTTTGTGATTAGACATAATGCTGTACTCCTGCTAATTGATGCATTAAGAACGTCATCTGTTGTAAAGCCGATTCTGTGTTTGATAAGCAATTCATTCAATCAGTGTAGAGCATGCCCTATCCTTCTCTGCCAATAAGGCATAGTTCGAGGGTTCAAGCCTTTTAGGGCTTGTTAAAACTAATAGTGCTGATTAGAATGAACCTAAATCTATGGTCTTTATGATATATTTTGAATCAAAAATCAATATAATTTTTAGGTAAAAAATGTATCTTATTAAAAAGGTGAATTGTGATTGATTTGCGTACAAAGAGTTTTGGTGAACGTTTAAAAGCTATCAGGCAATCCCTTTTAAATCTTACAAGAGTAGAATTTTCAAAGAAGTTTGGTATTTCTGATCTTAATATGCGTAATTGGGAAACGGGAAAATCTAATATAACAGCAACTTCTCTGCAAAAACTTATCGAAGCTCTCCAAAAAGAAAACATTGTTGTTGATAAAGACTGGCTTCTTTACGGAACGGGTTGCTCACCGTTCTTGGCTAGCTCCCAAAAAATAGATGATGTCGCT